>NZ_JAKJEW010000006.1:0-146710 GCF_022705245.1 Candidatus Skiveiella danica
GCCGCGATCAGGCGCCAGAACAAGCCGACGATCCAGCCCAGGCCCACCACCGCACCGGTCAGCCCGATGGCCGCCAGTCGGGCATGCACATGGCTCCCCGTCACCCACAAGCCCCAGCTTGTCGCCAGCAGCACCAGCGGCGCGCGCAACTGCGGCGCCTCCAGGGCGCGCACGCCCAGCCATTTGGGGCCGGCCGTGAACAGAAAGCCCGTGAAAAACAGGGGAATGAATCCGAAGGTCATGACCGTCGCATGCACCAGCGAGGGCGATACCGCATAGGAGAGGTTCAGCAGCGCGCTGGCCCGGTCCACCTGCACCAGCGCCCACCAGCCGCCCGTGAACACCAGGACACCCATGGCCAGGAAAAACCCCAGCCGGTGCGGCGCCAACAACAGGTGTCGCCAGCGCCAGGCCGGATCAGGAGCCGGTGCGGCTTTTCCGGGCACTGCCCGCGTGGCAGGACGGATCGGGATCGGCGCCCGCGTGCTCACCCACAGGTCCCGAGGTGCCCGCACTGCGTGCAGTAATCGCAGCCGTCCTTGCGGATCACGGCATGGGCGCCGCATTCACTGCACTTCTTGCCCGCCATCACCGGGGGCGCCAGGCCGGCTGCCGCGCCGGCCGAAGGCTGGACGGCGGCAGCGCCCGCCGCCGCGTGGCTGGCGCGCCGCGCGATGATGTTCTGCACCGCGAAGGCGATGGCCGCGACCTCCGAGTCGTGCCACATCGGCACCCGCGTGCCATCGGCCTTTTCATACGTGCCCAGGCGCACGGGTCCGCGGTCCCACGCCACCTTGCGCATGTCGCCCAGCGCCCGCTCCAGGAAGCCGCCGCGCGCAGCCAGCGAAAGCATCCGCATGCTCGACGTGATCCATTGCTGAGACTCGCCGCTCTGGCCCACCGGCATGAAGAATTCGATCGCACGCTCGACGGTGCCCGAGCCTTCTGCCGCCGGAACCGGCAGGAAGGAGACGATCAGGTACAGCGTCTTGTGTCCCTCCTGCGTCCAGTACTCGACCTTCTCGGCCACCGCCGACAAGGCGCCCTTGGGCCGGCTTTCGATCACCGTGCGCATGGGATCCACCACAACGACCGGCGCCGAGGCCGCATCAGCCTTGGCGCTGCCGGTCTCCAGCACCGCGCCCAGAATGCTGTTGGGCCGGTAGGTGGCCAGTCCCTTGAGCCGCGCCCGCCAGGCTTGCGC
This sequence comes from Candidatus Skiveiella danica, assembly GCF_022705245.1. Classification (NCBI taxonomy): domain Bacteria; kingdom Pseudomonadati; phylum Pseudomonadota; class Betaproteobacteria; order Burkholderiales; family Comamonadaceae; genus Candidatus Skiveiella; species Candidatus Skiveiella danica. The sequence goes on from NZ_JAKJEW010000006.1 coordinate 1,205, forward strand.
GTACAGCCCCTTGAAATCATCGTAAGGGCAGTCCGCCGGCACATTCACCGTCTTGGAGATCGCGGTGTCGATGAAAGGCTGCACCGCCTCCATCATGGCAATGTGGCTGGCGGCGGACATGTCCAGCGCCGAGATGAAGTAGTCGGGCAGCTTGTCCACGTCGCCGCCGAATTCACGGTACAGCCGCCAGGCGTGGTCTTCCACCGCGTATTCGGTGGTGCTACCGTCGGACTCGCGCTTCTTGCGCCGGTACATCCACGAGAACGCGGGCTCGATGCCGTTGGAGGCGTTGTCGGCAAAGGCCAGGCTGACGGTGCCGGTCGGGGCGATCGACAGCAAGTGGCTGTTGCGGATGCCGTGCGCGCGAATCGCCTGCTGCAGGTCGCCGGGCAGGCGGCTGGCGAAGGTGCCGGCGGCCAGGTAGCCTTCGGCCTCGAATTTCGGAAACGCGCCCTTCTCGCGGGCCAGCGCCACCGAGGCGGCGTACGCCGCATCCCGCATGCGCGCCGCGATACGCGCGGCCATCTCCCGGCCGTCGGGCGCGTCGTAGCGCAGGCACAGCATGGCCAGCGCATTGCCCATGCCGGTGAAGCCCACGCCGATGCGTCGCTTTGCCGCGGACTCCTCGCGCTGCTGCTGCAACGGCCAGAACGTGACATCGAGCACGTTGTCGAGTGCGCGTACCTGCAGCGCGACGGAACGCTCGAAAGACTCGAAATCGAACGCCGGCACCCCATCGAAACCAAAGGGATGGCGCACAAAGCGCGTCAGGATGATCGGCCCGAGGTCGCAGCAGCCATAGGGCGGCAACGGTTGTTCGCCGCAGGGATTGGTCGCCGCAATGGCCTCGCAATAACGCAGGTTGTTGTCCAGGTTGATGTGGTCCAGAAACAGGATGCCTGGCTCGGCAAAGTCGTAGGCCGACTTCATCACCGTATCCCACAGTTCCCGCGCGGCCATTGTCTGGTAGACCCATAAGCCGTCCGCACGCTGGAACGCGCCCTGCGCGATCAGGCTGGCGCTGGGGCGCGCACGGTGCACCAATTCCCAGGGCTGGTCGTCCCCAAGCGCCTGCATGAACGTATCGGGCACCCCCACCGACACGTTGAAGTTGTTCCAGCGCCCCGGCGTGCGCTTGGCGGTGATGAAATCCATCACGTCCGGGTGGTCGATGCGCAGCACGCCCATCTGCGCGCCGCGCCGGGACCCGGCGCTCTCCACCGTGGAGCAGGACTGGTCGAACACGTTGATGTAGCTGCACGGCCCCGAAGCCACGGAGGCGGTGGCCTTGACCTCGGCGCCACGCGGGCGAATGCGCGAGAAATCGTAGCCCACGCCGCCCCCACGACGCATGGTTTCGGCCGCCTCGCGCAGGGCTTCGTAGATGCCGGGGTAACCGCCATCGTCCACGCCCTGGATGCAGTCGCCCACGGGCTGCACAAAGCAGTTGATCAGGGTAGCCTGGATATCGGTGCCGGCCGCGCTCATGATGCGGCCCGCGCCGATGGCGCCGGCATGCAGGTTGTCCAGGAACAAGGCCTCGTACTTCGCCCGATCGGCTTCGGACTCGACCGAAGCCAGCGCACGGGCGACGCGCCGATAAACGTCCTCAAAGCCGCTTTCACCGGCTTTGAGGTATTTTTCCTTCAGCACGTCGTGGCTGATGGGCTGGGTCGCGGTGGCGTCCTGGGGACGGCCAAAGCTGTCGCGTTTCATGAAAAGTGCTCCAAAAATGCAGGTGCCCGGCGCTGGCCACCCTGCCAGCGGGCACCGTCGAAATCCAGTGATTCGGTACCCGGGCCGCTTGCGCCAGGTGGTCGGCCCGAAAACCGACAGCATAGTCCTTTGGTGAAGCCCCCGGACATTTGCGACGCGATCTTCTCCATTCTTTGACCTGAGACAAATTTGTCGGCTCGGAGGCTGCCAGTCTTGCAAGACCGCGGCCGCCGACGCCCCGGTTCACAAATCCAGGATCTGCCCATCATGCTCGACATAGGCTTGGTAGGGACCGGTTCCACTGTTGGACGCCTGCGAGGCCGGCACGAAATCACCTCGCTGTGCGTCGAAGACATGAATTTCCCCTTCCTCGATCACGTAATGCCAGCCGTGCAAGGTGAGATGACCGCTTTCGACCTGGCGCCGCACCATCGGGTACTCCATCAGCCTTTCGAGTTGCAACACCACCGCGCGCTGCTCGCTGCGGTAGTGCGCCTCTGGGCTGGACTGCACGGGCAGGATGGCCTCGTCGGCCAGCTTCAGCCAGGCCTTCAGGTTGCGGGCTTCGTCGGGCACGCCTTCGTACGCCGCGCGGATGGCGCCGCAATGGGTGTGGCCACAGACGATGATGCGCTCAACCTTCAGGTTCAGCACCGCAAACTCGACCGCCGCCATGGTGCCGTGCAGGCCATGCGAGCCATCGTACGGGGGCACGAAGGCGCCCACGTTGCGCACGATGAACAACTCCCCCGGGCCAGTGCCGGTGAGCAGGTAGGGAACCAGACGGGAGTCGGAGCAGCCGATGAACAAGGTCTTGGGATGCTGCCCCTGGGCCACCAGATCCTGGAACCGCTGCTGGTGCAGCGGGAAATACTCAGAATGGAACGATCGCAGACGCAGCAGCAGATCGTCCTTTTCGCTGGCCTTGTCAGTCATGGCACCAGAACCGCAAAGACTCCTCCAGCAGCAGCGTATTCACGTCGATCCCCTGCACCCGCGCCTCCCCGATCAGCGAACGCAGCGAGTTCTCCCGCGCCATGGCTTGCCGCTGCACCGCCAGATCGCCCGCGATGGACGCGCGAGCCTGGAGGTAGGGGATCGGTCGGCCCTTGCGCCGACCCAACACCTCGATGATGTGAAAGCCGTGTCCGGTATGGATCAACCTGGGATGCACGCCCATGCCCCACCGCGAGTGGCGCTGGTCGAACAGTTCATTGGCCAGTTCCGGCTCGCAGTCATGCGGACCGATCCATCCCATATCCCCGCCGATCGCCCGCGTAGGACAGGCCGACAGCTCGGCCGCCAGCTCGACAAACCGCTGGGGCGCGACACCGGGGCGCGACAACTCGACCAGTGCACGCTCCGCCTGGACCAGCAAGGCGTGAACATTGACCTCCGGCGCCACCGCGAACAGGATATGCCGCACATGCAAAGCCTGCCCTTGCAGGTAAGCGTGGCTGTTGGCCGTGTAATAGGTCTGGCATTCTTCCTCGGTCGCGGGCGGGAGCGGCTCTGACGGGTCCAGCATCGCAAGCATCACGCGCCGCGCGGCGTCGTCAACCGGTGGCGCAACCGTTCCCGGTGCGTCGGGCAACAGGCCGGCGGCCACCGCCCGCTGACGCAGAATCTCGCCCACCACCCGAGTGGACAGACTAACCGGATCGGCGTAAAGATCCGCATCGGGCAGAAGCACATCATTGACGGTAACTGCGGGGAGTGAAACGGTTGCCGCCGCGCACTGGCAAGCGCCGCTACCACACCCCGTGACCACCGTCGACTGACGCTTCATTCGACCTTCCCCACGTCCTGCCTGTCACAACAACCGGAATTCAACTGAAACGCCCGCCGCCCGTGCGCCTGAGCACTCACTGGACCAGGGGCGTCTCGGCGGCCTCGATATCGACCCCTTCGATGCGGGCTTGTCCCGCCAGCACGCGAAGGTACTGGCGCAACGCGGTCACGTAGGCCGTCTGGCGCAACGCCATGGTCACGGCGCCCCGCACGGGCTCAAAAGGCTGCTCCACGCCGGGATCGCGTTCCAGAACCTCGACCACATGCAGGCCAAAGCGGCTGTGCACGAGCCTGGGCAGCACGCCCACCTCCGCATGGCCGAACAGCTCGCGTGCGAACTCCGGCGCGCACGCCTCGGACGTCAGCCAGCCCAGGTCTCCGCCCGCCGACCCGCTGGGGCAGTTGGACAGGCTGGCCGCCGCTTTGGCAAATGCGTCTTCGGCGGCCTTGGCGTCATGACAGCGCACGTCCAGCAAGGTGGCCTCGGCGCGCTGGCGCAGGGCGCTCACATCCACGCCCTGTGTGACCGCGAACAGGATGTGACGCGCCCGCACCCGCTCACCGGTGCTGTAGAGCGTCCGATGGGCGGCATGGTGCCGCCGACAGGCCTCTTCGGAAGGTTCCGGCACCACCACGCACTTTTCCAGCAGCGCCTCGATCGCCTCGCTGGCCGCTTCGCTCAGCACGCCGTCATCCGACGGCGCATCGGCGCCGTCAAGCAGGCCCTCGGCGATGGCAGCCTGTCGCAACAGCTCGGAGCAGGCGCGCTGGCGAAGCTCTTCGTCACTCAACATGCCATCGTTTGACTGCAAAGCCACGCCATTGACGCGAGCGAAGCCGGTCGGTGTGATCGTCGTATCGGCCATGTTCACTCCTCAGACGCCAGCGCCGGAGCGAGGCTGTGTTTGACCGGCCGGGACGTTCAGGCGCCGGGCACGAACCACCTGGTGCGGACGCACCAGATAGGCTGCTGTGCCAAAGCCGCTCCACACATGCACCAGCCGGGTGAACGGGAAGATCAGGAAGATGCTCATGCCCAGGAACATGTGGGCCTTGAAGATCCAGCCGGCTTCGGCCAGCAGTTCGGGCGCACCGGCGCGGAAGGTCACGATCCGCTGCGACCATTCGGCCAGCTTCATCATCATGCTGCCGTCCAGGTGCTGGGCCGACAGCGGCAGGGTCGCCAGACCCAGGGCCAGTTGCAGCCACAGCAGCACCAGCAGCACGATGTCGCTGGTGCGCGAGTTGATCCGGATGCGGGGGTCGCTCAATCGCCGATGCAGCAGCAGGCTGACGCCGATAAAGCCCAGCACACCGGCCACGCCACCTGCCACCATCGCCCCGAGCTGCTTGGTGCCGGCGCTGACGAAGTGCTCGTACACGAAATGGGGCGTCAACATGCCGACAAAGTGGCCAAAGAACAGAAACAGAACGCCGATGTGAAACAGGTTGCTGCCCCAGCGCAGCTGGCCGGCTCGCAGCAACTGCGAGGAGTCGCTCTTCCAGGTGTACTGGTCGCGATCGAACCGGATCAGGCTGCCCAACAGAAAGACCGTGAGGCAGATATAGGGGTAGTAGCCGAAAAGGAAATTGTCGAGTGCGTTCATGGTGATACTCCTTGCTGTACCGCGGACTTGCCCCCGGCAAGCGCCTTTTCTGTTTTCACGAAATGAATGGGTTGAGACTGACCCGGTTTGGTCTGTCCTTTCGACGAGCAGCCGTCAAAGGCCACCGGCTCCTCCCAGGCGATGTCCAGTTCCTCGTCCGGAACAGTCTTGACCGCCTGCGCGCGCTCGCCGCTGAGTTCCAGCAGCGCACCCAGCACGCTCGCATAGGGACTATGGCGTTGCTGCAGGGCGCTGAAGATCACGCTGAAGATGTGCGCCATCTCGCTGAGGAAGGCGCGTGCCTCTTTCGGTGGCTGCGTTGAAACGAACTCCAGCACCACCGGCAGGTAGTCGGGCATCTCGCCGGGGGCCAGGAAGAGGCCGGCCTTCTCGTAGGTCTGCGCCAGGTCGATCATCGCCGGCCCGCGGTCACGCGAGTCACCGTGGACATGCTCGAACAGGTGCAGCGATGTGGAGCGGCCGCGATCGAAGATCTGCACGTACTCCGCCTCGTTCTCGATCGCGTTGCCGCGCTCCAGCGTCGTCATCAGGACATCGAGTTCCGCCGCCCGGGTGGGCAGCACGGCACCTTCGGCGCGCAGGGCCTGACGCAGGTCCGGCACATGCGCGCGCAACTCGGCGTCCGGGTACGACAACAAGCGTGCCAGAACCCGCAGGCTCAGGGATGCATTGGGGTGTGCCATGGCTCAGACCTCCGCCTTGATCGGGATGGTGCGCCGTTTCGCCCCTCCGAACAGACTCGCCTCGCTGGCGCCGTCCGAACACCCGTTGCCGAAGGAGAAGCCACAGCCACCCCGCAGGTCGAAGGTGTTCTCGGCGTACTCGCGGTGCGTGCTGGGGATCACGAAACGGTCCTCGTAGTTGGCAATCGCCATCACATGGTACATCTCCTCCACATCCGCCTGCTTCATCTGGACCTGGTCCAGCGCAGCAGTGTTGATGCGGCCATCGACATGCTTTTCGCGCTGGTAGGCGCGCATCGCCAGCATGCGTTCCAGCGCGCGCTCCACCGGCTGGGTATCGCCGGCTGTCAGCAGGTTGGCCAGGTATTTCACGGGGATGCGCAGCGACTTGACGTCGGGAATCTCGCCGTTGATGCCCATCTGGCCGGCGTTGGCCGCGGCGCTGATCGGTGACAGCGGCGGCACGTACCAGACCATGGGCAGCGTGCGGTACTCGGGGTGCAACGGCAGCGCCACTTTCCAGTCCACCGCCATCTTGTACACCGGGCTCTTGCGCGCAGCCTCCATCCATTTGTCGGGAATGCCGTCGATGCGGGCCTGCTCGATGACCTTGGGGTCGTTCGGGTCGAGGAAGATGTCCAGCTGTGCCTGATAGAGGTCGCGGTCACGCTCGACGCTGGCGGCTTCCTGGATTCGATCGGCGTCGTAAAGCAGCACGCCGAGGTAGCGGATCCGGCCCACGCAGGTCTCGCTGCACACGGTCGGCTGGCCGGCTTCGATCCGCGGGTAGCAGAAGATGCACTTCTCGGCCTTGCCCGACTTCCAGTTGTAGTAGATCTTCTTGTACGGGCAACCCGACACGCACATGCGCCAGCCGCGGCACTTGTCCTGGTCGATCAGCACAATGCCGTCCTCCTCGCGCTTGTAGATCGAGCCCGACGGACACGACGCCACGCAGGCCGGATTCAGGCAGTGCTCGCACAGCCGTGGCAGGTACATCATGAAGGTGTTCTCGAACTGTCCGTAGATGTCCTTCTGGACATCGTCGAAGTTCTTGTCCTTGCTGCGCTTGGAAAATTCACCGCCCAGGATTTCTTCCCAGTTGGGGCCCCACTCGATCTTCTCCATGCGCTGGCCGGTGATCAGGCTGCGTGGGCGCGCGGTGGGCGCCGCCTTCATCTCGGGCGCCGACTGCAGGTGGTCGTAGTCGAAGGTGAACGGCTCGTAGTAGTCGTCGATCTGCGGCATGTTCGGGTTGGCGAAGATGCGCATGAGCAGCTTCCACTTGGCCCCCTGGCGCGGTTCGATCTTGCCGCTGGCCTTGCGGACCCATCCGCCATTCCACTTGTCCTGGTTCTCCCATTCCTTGGGATAACCGATGCCGGGCTTCGTCTCGACGTTGTTGAACCAGGCGTACTCCATGCCGGGACGACTGGTCCAGACGTTCTTGCAGGTCACCGAGCAGGTGTGGCAGCCGATGCATTTGTCCAGGTTCAGGACCATGCCGATTTGTGCGCGAATTTTCATGTTCTTCTCCTTAGGCGTGGGTGACTGCGGATGTTGCGGATGAACCTTCGTCATCCATCCAGTCGACCTTGGCCATCTTGCGCACCACGACGAACTCGTCGCGGTTGGTGCCGATGGTTCCGTAGTAGTTGAAGCCGTAGCTGAACTGCGCGTAGCCGCCGATCATGTGCGTGGGCTTGAGCACGATGCGTGTCACCGAGTTGTGAATGCCGCCGCGCACGCCCGTGATTTCCGAGCCGGGGGTGTTGATGATCTTCTCCTGCGAGTGGTACATCAGCGTCATGCCCGGGTTGACGCGCTGGCTGACCACCGCACGGGCCGCAATCGCCCCGTTGATGTTGAAGACTTCGATCCAGTCGTTGTCCACAATGCCGGCGGCTTTGGCGTCGGTCTCGCTGAGCCAGACCACGCTGCCGCCCCGGTTCAGGGTCAGCATCATCAGGTTGTCGCTGTAGGTGGAGTGAATGCCCCACTTCTGGTGCGGCGTGATGAAGTTCAGCGCGATTTCCTTGTGGCCGTTGGGCTTGATGCCCTGGATGCCCGCCGTGGTCTTCAGGTCCACCGGCGGACGGTAGCTGCTGAAGCCCTCGCCAAACGCCGTCATCCAGGGGTGGTCCATGTAGAACTGCTGGCGCCCGGTCAGGGTACGCCATGGAATCAGCTCATGCACATTGGTATAGCCGGCGTTGTAGGACACCGTCTCGGACTCGATGCCGCTCCAGGTCGGCGAGCTGATGATCTTGCGCGGCTGCGCCTGGATGTCGCGGAAACGGATCTTCTCGTCCTCGCGGTACAAGGCCAGATGGGTATGGTCGATGCCGGTCTGTTTGCCCAGCGCGCGCCAGGCTTTCACCGCCACGTGGCCGTTGGTCTCCGGCGCAAGCTGCAGCACCACTTCGCAGGCGTCGATGTCGGTGTCGATCTTCGGCATGCCGATGGTGGCGCCCTCGTCCGTCACGAGACCGTTGAGCTCGCCGAGCTGCTTGACCTCGATCTTGGTGTCCCAGGCGATGCCCTTGCCACCGTTGCCCACCTTGTTCATCAGTGGGCCCAGGGCGGTGAAGCGCTTGTAGACATTGGGGTAGTCGCGTTCCACAACGGCCATGTTGGGTGCGGTCTTTCCCGGGATCAGATCGATCTCGCCACGCTTCCAGTCCTGCACGCCGAAGGGCTGGGCCAGTTCGGCCGGTGAGTCGTGCATCAGCGGCGACAGCACCATCTCGCGCTCGACACCCAGATGGCCGACACAGACCTCGCTGAACTTTTTCGCGAAGCCCTTGTAGATGTCCCAGTCGCTGCGTGACTGCCAGGCGGGATCGACGGCCGTCGACAGCGGATGGATGAACGGATGCATATCGCTGGTGTTGAGGTCGTTCTTCTCGTACCAGGTGGCGGTGGGCAGCACGATGTCCGAGTACAGGCAGGTCGTGCTCATACGGAAGTCCAGCGTGACCAGCAGGTCCAGCTTGCCCTCGGGCGCCTTTTCGTGCCAGACGACCTCGGTCGGCTTGGCTTCGTCCTTGCCCATGTCCTTGCCCTGCACGCCGTTGCTGGTTCCCAGCAGATGCTTCAGGAAGTACTCGTGGCCCTTGCCGCTGGAGCCCAGAATGTTGGAGCGCCAGACAAACAGGTTGCGCGGCCAGTTGTCCGGGTGGTCCGGGTCCTCGCAGCTCATCTTGAGCGATCCGTCCTTCAGGCTCTTGACGGTATAGGCCTTCGGGTCCATGCCGGCCGCATCGGCATCACGCACCACCTGCAGCGGATTGGTCTTGAGCTGGGGCGCTGACGGCAGCCAGCCCATGCGCTCGGCGCGCACGTTGTAGTCGATCATGCTGCCGCCATAGGCGGCCTTGTCGGCCAGGGGCGAGAGCACCTCTTCCATGCCCAGCTTCTCGTAGCGCCACTGGTCGGTGTGCGCATAGAAGAAGCTGGTGCTGTTCTGCTGCCGGGGCGGGCGGATCCAGTCCAGCGCGAACGCCAGTGCGGTCCATCCGGTCTGGGGCCGCAGCTTTTCCTGGCCCACGTAGTGCGCCCAGCCGCCACCACTCTGGCCAATGCATCCGCACATCATCAGCATGTTGATGACGCCGCGGTAGTTCATGTCGGCGTGATACCAGTGGTTCATCGCTGCGCCAATGATCACCATGGACTTGCCGTGGGTCTTGTCGGCGTTGTCAGCAAACTGGCGCGCCACGGTGATCAGCTGCTCGCGCGGTGTGCCGGTGATCCGCTCCTGCCACGCGGGTGTGTAGGGGGTGTCGTCGTTGAAGTCCTTCGCGGCCATCTCGCCCGGCAGGCCGCGCGCCACGCCGTAATTGGCCACCTGCAGATCGAACACGGTGGCCACCAGCGCTTCGCGCTTCTCGCCCTCCTTGCCCAGCGAAATGCGCTGCACCGGCACCGTTCGCACCAGCACGTTGTTGCTGGCGTCGCCGGTGGCATTGTTCGGGAAGTGTTCGCTGACGATGCCGCCGAAATAGGGGAAGCCGACCTTGGCCGTTTCCGCGCTTGGGTCCTGCCCCTCCATCACAGAGAGCTTGAGCTTGACGGCGTTGCCGTGGCGGGCCTCCTTGGCTTCGAGATTCCATTGGCCTTCGTCGGCACGCCCGTCCGGACCCCAGCGGAATCCGATCGCGCCGTTGGGCAGGACCACCTTGCCGCTTTCATCCAGGGCCACCGTCTTCCATTCCGGATTGTTGGCAGCGCCCAGCTTGCCATTGAAGTCCGAGGCGCGAACGTAGCGGTCCGGCACCATCACCGTTTCGCCAGAGGGCAACTGCTGTTCTTTCAGCATCACCAGCATGGGCATGTCGGTATAGCGGCGAACGTAGTTGTCGAAGTACGAGCTGCGCGGCTTGCCGCCATCCGGGAAGTAGAACTCCTTCAGGATCACGTGGCCCATGGCCATCGCCACCGCCGCGTCGGTGCCCTGCTTGGGCTTCATCCAGATGTCGGACAGCTTCGCCACCTCGGAGTAGTCCGGCGTGACCGCCACCGTCTTGGCACCCTTGTAGCGGACTTCGGTGAAGAAGTGTGCATCCGGCGTGCGCGTCTGGGGCACGTTGGAGCCCCAGGCAATGATGTAGGTCGAGTTGTACCAGTCGGCCGACTCCGGCACATCGGTCTGCTCGCCCCAGATCTGCGGGCTGGCGGGTGGCAGGTCGCAGTACCAGTCGTAGAAGCTCATGCACACGCCACCGATCAGGCTCAGGTAGCGGCTGCCGGCGGCATAGGAAATCATGGACATCGCGGGGATCGGGGAGAAGCCGACGACGCGATCCGGACCGTATTTCTTGATCGTAAAGACGTTGGCCGCAGCAATCATTTCATTGACTTCGTCCCAGTTCGCGCGCACAAACCCCCCCAGGCCGCGCACGGTCTGGTATTCCTTGCGCTTCGCGTCGGACTGGGCAATCGAGGCCCAGGCCTCCACCGGGCCCATGGCAGCGCGCGCCGCCCGCCACAGCTTGAGCAAGCGACCGCGCACCAGCGGATATTTCACCCGGTTGGCGCTGTACAGGTACCAGCTGTAGCTGGCGCCGCGGGCACAACCGCGCGGCTCGTGGTTGGGCATGTCCCAGCGGGTGCGCGGGTAGTCGGTCTGCTGGGTTTCCCAGGTCACGATGCCGCCCTTGACGTAGATCTTCCACGAGCAGGAACCGGTGCAGTTCACGCCGTGGGTGGAACGCACGATCTTGTCGTGCGCCCAGCGGTTGCGGTAGGCATCCTCCCAGGTGCGGTCTTCACCGGTGGTGACGCCATGGTCGCCCGCGAAGGGCTCCCTGGGACTTGAGAAATAGTTCAGTCGGTCGAGGAAATGACTCATTTGAATCTCCAGAAAACAGCTTGAAAAGCAGTGGGGTGGCGGCCGTCGGGCGACGCGTCAGGGGTTCTTGATTTCGGAACCGGCGCGCAGGTAGAACCACCAGTTCAGCACCAGGCACAGGGCGTAGAAGATGGCGAAACCGTACATGGCCGTCTGGGGCGTGCCCGCCTTGATCTGGGCACCGATCACCACCGGGGCAATGAAGGCGCCGTAGGCGGCCACGGCCGAGGTCCAGCCCAGCACGGGGCCGGTCTGCTGGCGGTCGAAGATCACGCCGATGGTGCGGAAGGTGGAGCCGTTGCCGATGCCGCTGGCGGCGAACAGCAGGACGAAGAGCCACATGAAGGTCGAGAAATACTGCTCCGGCGTGGCCGAGCCATAGGCCTGCATCATCACGTAGCCGACCGCGCCCGAGGCCACCACCATCACGGCAGAGATCACCTGGGTCACGATGGAACCACCGACCTTGTCGGAGATCCAGCCGCCCACCGGACGGATCAGCGCGCCGACGAAGGGGCCGATCCAGGCATAGGTGAGGGCCGAGGGGGCATTGGGATTCTTCAGGGTGTGCTGCATGACGCCTGCCGCATCCGGCACGTGGCTCACGCCGAAGATGACCGTGATGGACAGCGGCAGCGCCATCGAGAAGCCGATGAAGGAGCCGAAGGTCACGATGTACAGCAACGTGAGCGACCAGGTGTGCTTGTTGCTGAAGATCTCGAACTGCTTGGCGATGTTGCCTTTCATCTCGCCGAAGGCGGCCAGCTTCATCACCAGCAGCGTGGCGACGATGATCAGAGGCAGCGCCACCCACATGTTGAGCAGGCCCAGTCCGGTCGGGGCCGGAAGATACAGGTACAGGCCCAGAGCGCCAACCGCGCAGGTGATGCCCCACAGGTAGATGATCTTGGCAAACGCTGCCAGGGTGCCGCCGTAGTTGGGCGACAGGGTCATGAGGTTGTTCATGCCGAACCAGGCGGCCAGAACCAGCGGCGCCAGGATGGCCGCCCAGATGAAGCCGGCGTTCTGGATGTAGGTGGGCGTGCCGGCCACGATCTTGCCGAGAATCCAGCCACTGTCCTTGAGCAGCACCATGGAGCCACCACCCGCCGCGCCGAACACGCCGACCGTCATCACCAGCGGAATCAGCACCTGCATGGTGGTGACGCCGAAATTGCCCAGGCCGGCGTTCAGACCCAGTCCAGTGCCCTGCAGGCGCTTGGGAAAGAAGCTGGAGATGTTGGACATCGAGCAGGCAAAGTTGCCGCCGCCGATGCCCGACAGGAACGCGCAGGCCTGGAACACCCACAGCGGTGTGTTCTTGTCCTGCAGCGCGATGCCGGTCCACACCGCCGGAATGATCAGCAGCGCGGACGTCAGAAAGATGGTGTTGCGCCCACCGGACAGACGGATGAAGAACGAAGCCGGAATCCGCATGGTCGCACCCATCAGGCCGGCGATGGCGGTCAGCGTGAACATGTCGGCGGGCTTGAAGGGGAAGCCCAGGTTCAGCATCTGCACCGTGATGATGCCCCACATGCCCCACACGGCAAAGCCGACGAGCAGGTTGGGAATCGAGATCCACAGGTTGCGGTAGGCCACCGATTTGCCACTGTTGTTCCAGAATTTGTCGTCCTCGGGCCGCCAGTCGGTGATGTCGGCGCGTGAGTAGGTTTGAGTTGTCATGATGGAAATCCTTTTCTTGGTAACCGGTGCGTGGCTTCAGGCGTGACCGGCCGCTCGGGCGCGACCACCCATGACCGATGTGCCGCGCACCTCGGTCCAGTACATCCAGATCAGCGAGACCCAGACCACGCCGTACATCAGCATGAAGGCGCTGGAGCGGATGCCGGTGAGGTCCATCATGGCGCCGAACATGATGGGCAAGACGAATCCGCCCATGCCGCCGGCCAGCCCGACAATGCCGCTGATGGTGCCGATGTTGGTGGGATAGTCATCGCTGATGTATTTGAAGACGCTGGCCTTGCCGAAGGCCCAGGCGATGCCCAGGATGAACATCAGCGCGGTGAACAGATAAACGTTCAGGCCGAGGTGGAAGGTGGTCGGACCATTCACGGTCTGGATCGTGAAGTCGGTCTGCGGGTAGCTCAGCAGGAACAGGCAGATCCAGCTCACCCACAGCACCCACCAGGTCACGCTGTGGGCACCGTACTTGTCGGACAGCACGCCGCCCAAGGCCCGCAGCACGCCGCCGGGCAGGGAGAAGCAGGCCGCAAGCAGGGCTGCCACACGGATGTCCAGGCCGAACTCGCCCACGTAGTACTGCACCATCCACAGCGACATCGCCACATAACCGCCGAAAACGATGCTGTAGTACTGGCAGTACTTGATGACTTTCGGGTCTTTCAGCGCCTTGAGCTGGTCCATGAACTTCACGTTGCTCGGCACCAGGTGCTTGGGATCGCTGGAGCTGAACATCCAGAACAGGATCAGGGTGCCCAGCATGATGGCGGCGTACACCTGCGGCACCATGGTCCAGCCGAAGCCCACCAGCAGCACCGGCGCGATGAACTTGTTGACCGCTGCGCCTGAGTTGCCGGCGCCATAGACACCCATGGCCATGCCCTGGCGGCGCGGGGGGAACCAGCGCGCCACATAGGGCGTGCCCACCGAGAACGAACCGCCCGCCAGACCGACGAACAGGCCGATGGTCAGGAAGTGCCAGTAAGCAGTGGCGTAGCTCATGAGCCAGATGGCCGGCACGGTGATCGCCATCAGGATCGCCATCACGATGCGGCCGCCGTACTTGTCGGTCCAGATGCCCAGCGGCACTCGGATCAGCGAACCGGTGAGCACCGGCACCGCCGTCAGCAGGCCGAACTGGGTGGAGTTCAGGTTGAGCGCCTTCTTGATCGGGATGCCGATCACCCCGAACATCATCCAGACCATGAAGCACACCGTAAAGGCCAGCGTGCTCACGATCAGGACGGACCAGGCCTTTCTTGAGTTGTTCAGTTCGGAACGCATGCTTTTTTCTCCAGAAATTGCATGGACCGACTGTCGGCCTTGCGGCGCCTTCTGAACATCCGCCGATGGAACGCCATGGCGCCGCCAGAAGAACGATGGGGGCCTTGGCCCCCATCGTTCTGAAGAACTACCCGCCCTGGTTTAGCCGGGGTGTTTGATCTGGATCAACCGACGCCGCGCGCGGCAGCGTATACGGCGGCCTGGACCCGTGAGCTCAGGTTGAGCTTGCGCAGGATGTGCTGGACATGGATCTTCACGGTGGTCTCGGCGATGTCGAGGTCGCGCGCAATGACTTTGTTGCTGGCGCCGCGCGAGATCAGCGTCAGGATCTCGCGCTCGCGCGCCGACAGGATTCCGAGCCCATCCCCCGGGACGGAGGCCGCTTCCCCGGCATTCACATTGAACGGCGTCGGCACGGCCTGGGAAGCCGCGCTGCCACGGAAGGCCGCCACCAGCTTGCTGGTCATCTCCGGACTCACCACCGATTCACCCTCCAGCACTTTCAGGATCGAATCGCTGAGGTCTTCGGCATTGATGGTCTTGAGCAGGTAGCCGTCGGCCCCCGCCTTGAGCGCGGCCGACAGATCCTGCTCGTTCTCGCTGACCGTCAGCATCAGAATCTTGACCTCGGGCGCCACCTCCTTGAGCCCGGCAATCGCATCCACACCGCGCACGCCCGGCAGGTGGTTGTCCAGCAGGATCAGGTCGGGCTGCTCACGTGCCACGCAGCGCACGGCCTCGCCCGCATCGGCGGCTTCGTGCAGCACGACGAAACGTTCCTCCTGCGTGAGCAGGGCGACCAGACCGCGACGGAACAGGGGGTGGTCGTCCACGACCATCAATCGAACGGGTTTCATCAGCAGGAAATCTTCAGGATGTCGGAACAGTGGTCGTCATCGCATCGGGCCGGTGCTCGGGGCTGGCCGTCTGGCCGATCGCCACCGGATGCGGCGGCAGGGTCAGCGTCACGGTGGTGCCGGCACCGTGCGCCGAGGTGATTTCGACCTCGCCGCCTATGCGGGCGGCACGCTCGCGCATGATCTTCAGGCCGACATGCGACTCGCCGCGAACCTGGCTGACGTTGAAGCCGGCGCCATTGTCGTGCACCGCGAAGCGCCAACGCTGGCCCTTGCGCACCTCCAGCGACACATGGGAGGCCCCGGCGTGCTTGCGCGCGTTGGACAGGGCTTCCTGCACGACATGCAGCACCTGGACTTGCACGTCCGCCGGCAGCGGCAGTCCGTCGCCATGCACCTCCAGCCGGGCCGGCAGGCCGGTCTGGTGTTCGAATTTCTGCAGGGTCTCCTGCAAGGCCTGCTCGATGTTCTCGGTGTTGGTCCGGGTGCGGAAATGCACCAGCAGTTCACGCACGTCATTGATGCTCTCGCGCACCCCCGCGTCGAGCTCGTCCAGAATGCTGTTCAGCTTTTCCGGCTGCCCGCGCTGCGCCGCACTGCGCAGCAGCTGGACCTGGATCTTCATGAACGCCAAGGACTGGGCGATCGAATCGTGCAGCTCACGCGCCAGCAGCGCGCGCTCCTCGCCCACGGCGGCCTCGCGCTCCAGCGCCTCGGCGCGCAGGCCTTCCAGCGCGCTCGCCAGGTGGCTGGCCAGCGCGTCGAGCAACTCGGTTTCCTCGGTGCTCAGCGTCACCGGCGATCGAAAGAACAGGTCGAACTCCCCCAGCAGGCGGTGCTGCAGCCGGATCGGCACACTCACCAGGCTCTCGAACCCGGCGCGCGCGCAACCGCGCACGGGTTGCGCCTCGTGTGCCAGGATCGGGATCACCCGGGTGCGGGCATCCGCGCGCAGGTTGCCGCAGGCGCAAGCACCGGCCAGCAGGCTGCGCTCCTCTTCCAGCATGTCCTCGGGAAAGCAGTCGGAGGCCAGCATCAGATAGCGCTGGTTGGCGTCGTCGGCCCAGCGCACGGCCACCGCGTCGGCCTTCATCACCGCGCGGACCTTGCGGGCAAAGCCCTGCGTCAGCTCGTCGATGGTGTTGGCCTCGGCCAGGAAGGCGCTGACCTCGTACAGCGCGGCCAGGCGTGCCCGCTGCGACTCGATCCGGTGGGTCTTGGCCTCGACCTGAGCCTCCAGTCCGCCATACAGGGACTGCAGGGTGGCGGCCATGCGGTTGAAGCCGCCGGCCACCTGGCCGAATTCGTCCTGGGCCTCCACCTCGATCCGGGTCGAAAAGTCGCCCGCTTCCACCTGCTGCAGGCCCTGGCGCAGGTGCGCCAGCGGGTTGATCACGTACATGTAGCCGGTGAACAGCATGACCACCGCGCCGATGATGGCCAGCGCCATCATCACGAACTGGAACAGGTTGAGGATGGCGGTCAGGCGCGACAGCTGCTGTTCGATGGACAGCACCAGCGCATCGATGGCCGTGACGAACTCCTCCGCGGTCCGCATCGAGTCGATCGCGCTCATCGCGGGCCCGGCGAGCCACTGCCCGCGCCGGTGGGTCCAGATCCGGTCCACCAAATCGAATTTGGCGTCGACCGTCTCATCCCAGGGCACGAAAAGGGGACGCGAGGCATCGCCGGAGCGCAACAACCGGATGCTGTCGTCGAACTGGCTCACCAAGGCGTTCAGCTCCTGCGCGGGTATGCCGGCCTGAAACGCGCTCGCCAGCCGCCAGGTCTGCATGCGCATGCGCCCGGCCTCGTTGACCGCCGCCGCGCCGCCTTCGAGCTGCCAGGTGACCCACAGGGTCAGGCTGATCGACGCGAGCGCCACCACCAGCAGGCTGGCGCCAATGCGGATCAGCTTGGTGGACAGGGAGGCGGTGCCGAACATGGCGCGAGGTTAACCGGCCTTTGGCGGTGCCGGAAGTGGGCGGACCCTAGGGCCTGTCATCAAATAATTGCTCCGTGATGGAATTGGATGACAGTCCCTATTCCACCGTCACGCTCTTGGCCAGGTTGCGCGGCTTGTCCACGTCGGTGCCGCGCGCGCAGGCGGTGTGGTAGGCCAGCAGCTGCAGTGGCACCACGTGCAGCAGGGGGCTCAGAGCCCCATAGTGCTCCGGCATGCGGATCACGTGCACCCCTTCGCCGCTCTCGATGCGGGTGTCGGCATCGGCCAGCACATACAGCACGCCGCCGCGCGCGCGCACCTCCTGCATGTTGCTCTTGAGCTTTTCCAACAAGGCGTCGTTGGGCGCCACCGTCACCACCGGCATGGCGGCGGTGACCAGCGCCAAAGGCCCGTGCTTGAGCTCGCCGGCCGGGTAGGCCTCGGCGTGGATGTAGGAAATCTCCTTGAGCTTGAGTGCGCCTTCCAGCGCAATCGGGTAGTGCAGGCCCCGGCCCAGGAAGAGCGCGTTTTCCATCGTCGCGAAGTCTTCGGCCCAGCTGATCACCTGCGGCTCCAGCGCCAGCACGGCCGACAGGGCCACCGGCAGATGGCGCATGGCCTTGAGGTGGGCGGCCTCGGCGGCATCGTCCAGGTACCCGCGCACCTGCGCCAGCGCCAGCGTCAACAGGAACAGCCCCGCGAGCTGGGTGGTGAAGGCCTTGGTGGAGGCCACGCCGATCTCGACGCCCGCGCGGGTGATGTAGGCCAGGCTGCATTCGCGCACCATCGCGCTGGTGGCCACGTTGCAGATGGTGAGCGTGTGCGTCATCCCCAGCGATTGCGCGTGGCGCAGCGCGGCGAGGGTGTCGGCCGTCTCGCCGCTCTGGCTGATGGTGACGACCAGCGTCTTCGCATCGGGAACCGATTCGCGGTAGCGGTATTCGCTGGCCACCTCGACCTGGGTCGGCATTTTCGCGATCGCCTCCAGCCAGTACTTGGCGGCGCAGCCGCTGTAGTAGCTGGTTCCGCAGGCCAGGATCAGCACCTTGTCGACGGCCTTGAACACCCGGTACGCGCCGTCCCCGAACAGCTCCGGCACGATGCCCTCGACCCCTTCGAGGGTGTCGGCGATGGCGCGCGGCTGCTCGAAGATTTCCTTCTGCATGTAGTGCCGGTACGGGCCCAGCTCGGCGGCACCGCTGTGGGCCTGCACCGTCTTGACCGGGCGTTCCACCGGCCGGTGAGCCCTGTCCACGATCCAGTAGCGCCCCAATTGCAGGTCCACCACGTCACCTTCGTCCAGATAGACGATCTGGTCGGTCACGCCGGCCAGCGCCATCGCGTCGCTGGCCAGGAAGTTTTCCCCGTGCCCGCTGCCTACGCCCAGGATCAGCGGTGAGCCGGCCCGCGCGCCGACCACGCGGTGCGGCTCGTCCTTGTGGAACACGGCGATGGCGTAAGCGCCATGCAGCTGCTTGACCGCCGACTTGACCGCATCGAACAGATCACCGTCGTACAGGCTGTCCACCAGGTGCGCAATCACCTCGGTGTCGGTCTGGCTGGCAAAGACATAGCCGCGGGCCTGCAGGGCCGCACGCAGCTCCTCGTGGTTCTCGATGATGCCGTTGTGCACCAGCGCCACCCGGCCGGCGCGGGCTGGAGCGTCCGCGCCCGGCCCGTGGCTGAAATGCGGGTGTGCGTTATGCACCGCCGGCGCGCCGTGCGTGGCCCAGCGCGTGTGGGCGATGCCGGTGCCGCCCTGCACGCCGTCGGACGCGACCTGGCTCATCAGCTCGGCCACGCGCGCGGTGCTGCGGGCGCGTTGCAGGCCCGCGCTGGCCGACCCGGGCAGGCTGGCACCGTGCACCGCCACACCGCAGGAGTCGTAACCGCGGTACTCCAGTCGCTGAAGGCCTTGCACCAGAATCGGGACGATGTTGCGCGTGGAAACCGCGCCGACGATGCCGCACATGACACACTCCTTGAAAAACAGGCCGTGGACTGTACGACCTTCATCACGAACAATGTGGTCGTTTTGTGAAATTTATTGAAATATCATTCCACATACCCCTGTTGTTGAATTAATCGTTCAAAATATCTACAACAATGGAATCAATTGACATCGACGAAACCGATCTGCGCCTGCTCGATGCCTTGCAGCGCGACGCCTCGCTCAGCAACCTGGCGCTGGCGGCACAGGTGCACGTGTCGCCGCCCACCTGCCTGCGCCGTGTCAAGCGGTTGCTCGACGCCGGGCTGATCGAGCGCCAGATCGCCATCCTGAGCGCCGACCGCCTGGCGCCCGTGCTGGGCCATGGCCTGAGCGCAGTGGTGGAGGTCTCGCTGGATCGCCAAGGTGCCGAACTGCTCGACGCCTTCGAGCAACGCGTTTCGACCGACGACGCGGTGCAGCAGTGTTACCGTGTCTCGCCCGGGCCGGACTTCGTGCTGATCGTGCACGTGGCCGACATGCCGGCTTACCAAGCGCTGGCGCAGCGCCTGTTCACAGCCGATGCCAACGTGCGCAACGTGAAGGCATTTTTCAGCGTCAAACGCGCCAAATTCGAGCCAAAACTGGTCATTCCCAGCGCCGGACGGCCATAAGGCGCTTCTGAAACAATAGCAACCGGATTCAGCCTTTTTGCTTCACGGGCCGCGCCCAGTGGCTCAGGCTGACCTGCTTGCCGCGCGCCACGCTCAACGCACCCGGCGGCGTGTCCTTGGTGATGGTGGAGCCGCCGCCCACCGTGCCACCGGCACCGATGGTCACGGGCGCCACCAGCACACAGTTGCTGCCGATGTGCACGTCGGCCTCGATCACGGTGCGGTGCTTGTTGGCGCCGTCGTAGTTGGCGGTAATGGAGCCGGCGCCGTAGTTCACCCGTTCACCCACCGTGGCGTCGCCCAGGTAGGCCAGGTGGTTGGCCTTGGCGCCTGCCGCCAGCGTGGAGTTCTTCACCTCGACGAAGTTGCCGATGTGCACCTCACGTCCCAGCACCGCGCCCGGGCGCAGCCGCGCGAAGGGGCCGACCAATGCGCCCTCGCCGACCTGCACGCCCGCCTTTTCGCCATCGATGTGAGTGAAGGGGTGGATCACCGCGCCGGCCGCGATCGTGGCGTTGGCAATGACGCAGTTGGCGCCCACGCGCACACCGTCGCCCAGCAACACGGCGCCCTCGAAGAGGCAATTGACGTCGATGTCCACATCCTGGCCGCACTGCAGCGTGCCGCGCACATCCAGGCGCGCCGGATCGGCCAGCCGCACGCCCTGCTCCATGAGCGCGCGCGCCAGGCGCTTCTGGTGCTCGCGCTCCAGTTCCGCCAGTTGCAGCGGGCTGTTGATGCCGGCCACCTGCAGCGCATCGTCGATGCGGTGCGCCACCACCGGCACGCCATCGGCCACGGCGAACTTGACCACGTCGGTCAGGTAGTACTCGCCCTGGGCGTTGCGGTTGTCCAGCCGCGCCAGCCAGCCTTTGAGCAGGCGCGCCGGCACGGCCATGATGCCGCTGTAGACCTCGTGGATCTGGCGCTCGGCCTCGGTGGCATCCTTCTGCTCGACGATGGCCAGCACCGGTGCAGCATCGCCCGCGCCGGCGATGTCGTCCCCCGCCCAGTCGGCATGACCCCGCACGATGCGGCCATAGCCGGTGGGGTCGGCGAAGTCGATCGTCAGCAGCGCCAGGCGCTGACCGGCACACGCCGCGATCAACGCGCGCAAGGTGTCTGCCGCAATCAGCGGCACATCGCCCGAGAGCACCACCACCACGCCGTCGTCGGGTAGCAGAGGCACCGCCTGTTGCACCGCATGCCCGGTGCCCAGCTGCGGCTCCTGGCGCACGCATTTCATGTCAAAACCGGAGTATCCCAGCGCCAAACGGTCAATCTTTGCTTCAACTTCCGTAGCGCCATGACCGGTGATGACCACGCAGGAACGGGCGTTCAACCCTGCGGCCGTGTCGGTCACGTGCTGCAGCAACGCGCGCCCGGCCAATCGATGCAACACTTTGGGCAGGCGGCTTTTCATGCGCGTGCCTTTGCCGGCGGCCATGATGACGACGTCCAGCGGCGATTGGCGAAATTGGGTTTCAGGGCTTGTCAAGGATGCGGACATGAAGGTTTTTTCCGGGTTTCTGAGGATTATCGGTCTGTGCGTGGCCAGCCTGCTGCTGGCCTCGTGCAGCCTGGTGAAGCTCGGATACGGCCAGCTGCCCGACCTCACCTACTGGTGGATCGACTCCTACATCGACGTCACGGACGCGCAGACGCCACGGCTGCGCCGCGAGCTCGACGAACTGGCGCAATGGCACCGCACCAACGAACTGCCCCGGCTCGCGCTGCTGCTGCAGAAATCACAACAGCTGGCACCCGGCCCGATCAGCCCGGCGCAGGCCTGTGCCCTGTTCGAAGACGGACGCGAGCGCTTCAACGCCGTCACCGCACGCGCCGAGGGCCTGGTGCTGTGGCTGGCGCCCTCGCTGAGTGCGGCCCAGATCGACCACATGGCAGCCAAATATGCCAAGGTCAACAAGGAGTGGGACGACGACTGGCTGCGGGGCACCCCCGCCGACCAGCTCAAGCACCGCGTGAAGAAGGCGACCGAACGCTTCGAGATGCTTTACGGCAGCCTGGACGACGCACAGATCCAGTTGCTGCGCACCGAGCTGGCCGGCGCCAGCTACGACGCCCGCATGCTGCGCAGCGAACGCCTGCGCCGCCAGGAGGACATCCTGCAGACCCTGCGACGCGTGAGCACCGGCAACGCCCCGCCCGAGACCGTGCGCGAGTCGCTCAACGCGCTGCTGATTCGCCTCACGACCCCGCCCGGGCCCGCCGGCAAAGCCTATGCCGAAACCACGCTGCGCGAAAACTGCGCCTTGTTTGCCCACCTGCACAGCAGCACCAGCGCCGTGCAGCGCGCCCGGGCCGTCAAGACGCTGAGAGGCTATGAGGAGGACTTCCGGGCCCTGTCGGCAACCCGTTGACGGCAGGCTCCTAGGGCGCGTGCGCGTCGCGCACCGAGGCTTCCAGCTCGGTGAACGCTTCCTGCACATAGTCGCCCAGCCGATGCAGGTTGGGCAACTCGTCGGTAGCGATCAGGCCGAAATACAGCTGGCCGGCGTAGCTGAACAGGGTGATGTTCAGCAGGTTGCTCGGCGGCAAGGTGCTGATGGGGTGCATTTCTTCCATGCGGGCGCCCCTGAGGTACAGGTGCTCCTTCGGGCCCGGCACGTTGGACACCAGCGTGTTGCCCATCGGCGGCAAGGTGTTGCTGAGCTTGAGCAGCTCGGCCAGCTGTGCGACCAGCCCGGTGATGACGGTGTAGGACTCGATCCCCTCAGGCGCCACGCTGTCGATCATGGTGCGCACGTTGCGCAGCGAGAAGCCGATGTTGCGCAGGCGCACGTAGGGGTCGTCGGTGGGCGGCGACAGCTCCACCTGGATGATGCCGATCTTGTTGCCGGCGGTCTTCTCGCCCTCGCGGCGCAGGTTCACCGGCATCTGGATCGTGATCGGGCGCTTGAGGTCCACGCCCTGGTCCTGCAGGTAGCGGCGCAACGCACCGTCCAGGCAGGTCAGCGCCACATGGTTCAGCGTGGAACGGGTGCGCGCGCGGATGGCATCGACCCGCTCCATCGCCACCGCCGCCGTGGTGAACTGCCGCCCCGGCGTGACCTGCCCGGTCAGCGGCGTGCGCGCGGTGGACACAAAGGGCAAGGCAATCGCATTCTTGGTCAGCCGCACGCTTTCCAGCAGCAGCATCGCCGCCAGGCGGCCCACGCCGAGCACGCGCATCGTGGTGCCGCCCACTTCCTTCCAGAGGCTGTGCATCAGCTCCTGGCTGGCCCGCTTGCGCCGTTCGCCATGGCCGCTGTGCCGTTGCGACCACACCGGCGTCAGTTCGAGCTGGTCCGGCGTCGCCGCCAGACCCTGGGCGGTCCAGCGCGCCATGGTCACGCCATCGGCGTAGGCGTGGTGCACCTTCTGGTACAGGGCAAAGCGGCCGCCCTCCAGGCCGTCGATCACGTGCAGCGCCCACAGCGGGCGCGAGCGGTCCAGCATCGGCACGTGCAGCTTCGCGACGAAGTCGTACAGGGCCTGCCGGTCGTTGCCGCCGCGCGGCAGCCGGTGGTAGAAGATGTGCTGCGCCAGATCGATGGACGCTGCGGGCTCCCAGTGCGGCATCGCCTTCAGCGAAAAGCGGATGACGCGGTTGAAGGGCGCCTTGACGTCGGTGAACGTCAGGTATTCCCGGTAGAGGTTCTTGACAAATCCGGGCCCGGCTTTGGGCGGGGTCTTGCAGATCAGCAGGCCAGCCACGTGCTTGGGGCTGGCCTCGGTCTCGGCAACGAAAAAACCCAGGTCGAGAAGAGACAGCGTGCTCATGATGTTCCCAATAGGGCCAGGAATGACGAGGACATTCTGGCGTTGTGCGTGTCCGCCCTGCTGCGAAGCTCCCCGCATGGCGAAACACGCATCTCCAAACCTGCCTGGGACCCGCTCAGGCCGATTGCAAAGCCCTTACGGCGCAGGCACCACCTCGTAGTATACCCCGCTGGAGCCGAAGTACGGCTTGTACCAGGTCGGCCCGGCCTGGTAGTAGGTGGTGCCATTCACCACCATGCTGCCCGCACCCGGCGGCAGCGAAGCCACCTGCGTGCCCAGCGGCAGGTTGCCCTGCGTCACGTAGGTGGGCTGTTGCACGTACACCGGCGCCGGCTGCGCCACCACGTACGCAGGCTGCGCGCTGCTGGCGATGGCCGCACCCACGGCCATGCCCGCCACCGCGCCGGCCGCGGCGCCGCAGCCGTAGCAGCCGCCCGCGTAGGGCGGGTGATAACCCCCGTAGTACGGCGGGTGGTAGCCCCCCACCGCCACGCCGCCTCCCCAGCCCCCGCGCGCGGCCACCCAGGCCTGCGCGTCAGAGAGCGACACCAGCGAGCCGGCCACCACGGCCAGCCCAAACACAAGCGTTCTGATTTGTTTCATAACCGAGCTCCTTGTCCTTACTTGGCCGCCGCCGGGCCTTGCAGCTTGAATTCGACGCGCGTGGCACCTTTGGGGATCGCGGCCGTGAACGTGGACGCCGGCACGGCGCCGTTGAGCTTCCAGTCCGACAGCTCGACGGTGAACGTGGGCTGGCGCCCGGTGACGCGGTACGACACCACCATCAGCCGGGGGAGCTTGTCCTTGGCGCCGATCCAGACCTCCCAATCCACATCCTTCGATGTGAACGCCAGGTGATCCGTCACGACACCGCCGACCTTCGACTGGCCGACCCAGATCGCGCTGGTGAGGTCTCGCGTCAGCACGGCAAACGGATCGGTCGCGAGCAGGTCGATGAACGGGGTCACCAGGTCGCCACCGGGCTGCGGGCCCCGGGTGAAGGATTCGACCAGGCTGCCGGCGGCCTCGCGCTGGGCATAGACCTTCGGATTCGCCGCCACGACGGTCACGGTCTTGCCGTCGTGAAACAGATCGCTGGGGAACAGGTCACCACGGGCCTGCACCCGCAGCCGGTCGGGCCGCTGCATCACCACGCTGGCCGAGGCCATGAGGTTGACGTACTGCCCCGTCGGCCCGGTCACCGGCAACAGGCCACGGTACTGGAAGCGCAAAGTCTTCGCGCCGGCCAGCGTGTCGCTCATCGCCTGCAGCCGCTTCAGCGCGCGCTCGTCCTTGATCTCGCTGGCAGGTGCTACCGGGGCGGCTGCGGGCTTTTCCTGGGCCAGCGCGACGCCGGCACCGCCCAGCAGTCCGACGGCCACCAGCATGGCCAGGCACGCCCGAAGGGCAGCGGCTTTCCGATTCTTGTTCATTCAGGTCCTCCAACACGGGTTACAAATTGGCCGCAAAGGTCTCAAGCATACGCCCCGCGGCGCCCGGCATGGCCAGGCATCAGCCCGCGTCACGAACCAGCGCCGGCCGATGGCGAGGCCGCTGCCAACGGCCCCCCGATGGCGGCAGCGGGCGTTCCGTCGTAACTGCTGCCCAGCGCCTGTGCCAGGCGCACGCGATTGACCAGCAGGGTGCTGCCCAACCGGATCACGCCGGCCTCGGTCTGCAGCGCGCCCGCCTGAAGCTGGCTGACCCATAGCAGATCCCGCCGCCCCGCCGTGTACTGGACGGTGGCAATGCGCACCGCATCCTGGCGGCTGGCCAGCGACTTCTGCTCCAGCGGCAACTGCGCGGCCAGAAAAGGTTCGGCCGCCAAGGCGTTTTCCACCTCCCAGAACGCCGCCAGCGCCACGGCCCCGTAGCGGGCCACCAGGCGGGCCTGCTGCTCGGTCGCGATCACCACCTGGGCCTGCAAGGCCCCCCCCTCGTACACCGGCACCGACACGCCGACCGCCGCGGTCGCGAGCCAGGGATTCAGGCGCAGCAGGGACAGCACGGTGTCGCTGAATCGCCCGCCCCCCAGCGACAGCCCGAAACTCGGCAACAAGGCGAGTTCAGCCGACTCCTGGTTGCGGAAGGCCGCCACCACCGCCTGCTCGGCGGCCAACACGTCGGGGCGTCGTTCCAGCAAAGCCGCCGGCACCCCGGCCGGGCTCATCGCCTGCACCGTCGGGTAGGTCGTGGCCACCTCGATTTCAGCCGCCGGGTAACGCCCCAGCAGCAATTCCAGGGCACGGCGGGATTCTCCATAGGCCTGGCGCGCGGCCTGCACATCGCCCTGCGCCTGCTCCAGGCGGGCCTGCATATCGACCACGTCCAGGTCAGACACCTTGCCGGCGCGCCGGCGGTCCTGCACCAGGGTGCTCAGCCGGGTGTAGATGTCGACAGCCTGCTCGCACAATGCCAGCAGCTGGCGCGATTCAATCGCCACGTACCAGAGCTTGGCCGTGGTCGCGGCCAGCGACTGCCGTGCCCAGGCGTAGTCGAGCGCGGTGGCCTGGTACCCGGCTTGGGCGGCGGCCTGCTGGGCCCGCAGGCGGCCCCAGACGTCGGCCTCCCAGCCGGCACTCAGAAACACGGCCGTGCTGCCCGTGCTGCCGCGATCCTGGTCATCCAGCGCGCGGGCGTTCAGTCCGATGCCGATCGACGGCAGCAGCTTGGACCCCACCACCACCACGGTCTGCTGGGCGATGGCCACGCGGGCCGCTGCGGCGCGCAGGTCCGGGTTGTGTGCGATGGCCTCGTCCACGATGGCCCGCAGCGCGGGGTCGTTGAACTGGGCCACCCAGCCATTGCCGACCTCGCCGGCGCGGTCACCGGCGCGCCAGGTGCCCGGAATGCGGGTGCCCTGGGGCAGCGCCTGCTTGACAACCGCGGAATGCGTGGGGGGCTCCTTCAGCGCACACCCCGCCACCACGACCGCGCCGGCGACCAGGCTCAGGCGCCAGCCGTGGCGGCGCATCAGCCGGAGAACGGATAAACCCAGTTGAACCATGAGTAGGCACGTAACATGATTTTGCGCAGGGGGACAAACCAGCTTTCCGGATTCGTGTAAATCGCGGCGCGTCCCTGGGTACCGATCGGAAATCGGGCCTGGTCCGGATCATCGAGCCGGATCGCCACCGCGAACTGGCCCTGTGGCCGATCCGTCGGCACATATTGGAAATTGGGCAGCGTGCCGCTGGGCAGCATCTGCCCGGCGCCACTGCCCGGCCAGATCTCCAGCACCTTGCCCCGGAAGATCTGCCCCGGGTAGAGGTCGATTGCCGCCTCGACCGGCTGCCCGGGCTTGACGTACTTGAGGTTTTCCTGGAAGTAATTGGCCAGCAGGTAGCGGTCGGCATCCACGACGAACGAGGCAATCGCGCCGGCCCGGATATCGCCCGCCACCATGCCCGGGCGCACCTGCAGGTTGATCACCCGGCCGTCCTCGGGCGCCACCATCAGCGTGTTGTCCAGGTAGTAGCGCGCCTGGTCCAGCTCCGCCTGCACCGCCGCCACGGACGTGTTCACGCCATTGATGTTGGATGTGTAGTTGAGGGTGGCGCGCGCCGCTTCGGCCTGGGCCTCCTTGATGGCGGCCTCGTCCGCCGCCACCTGGGCCGTCCACTTCTGTGCATCCTCCTGCGGCCCGGCGCCCTTGGCGGCGAGGTCGGCGGAGAGCTTCTGCTGGTACTGCGCATAGGCCAGGTCGGCCCGCAGCTTGACCACCTTCTGCGCATAGATCTGGGTATCAGCCTGCAGCACCAGCACGTTCTGCCTGGCCTTGGCCAGCTGGGCCTCCAGCTGCCGGACTTTGTATTCGTACGGGCGCCGGTCAAACTGGAACAGCGGCTGCCCCTTCTTGACCGGCACGTTGGGCTGCACCAGGACCGCGGTGACCAGCGTCGGCTCCGGCAGACGGGGAATCAGCTGCACCGTGTACTGCACGATCCGCGCCTCGGTCGCCAGCGGCGCCATGAAGCGCAGGCCGATCAGGAAGATGATCAGCAGGTGCACGCCGACGAAGACGCCGATCACCGCCTGGGGAATGCCGAACTTGGCCAGCTTGAGCTTGAAGAAGATCAGCCACATCAGGAAGCAGTAGCCGAACAGCATCAGGAGACCGAGGATCATGGCTTGCCTTCCTCAGCGCCCTGGGCGGGCGCCGTGCCCGAACGCAGGGTCTGAACATCGGCAACCGCTTCCTGCGACGACTCTTTCACCGCCTCGTGCATCGTGGCAGGCAGGCCTCGAAGCCGCGCGATCTCCTTCTCGGTCTCGATGGCTTCCGCACGGGGGAAACGCCGGATGTCGACGATGTCGGTCGGCTTGAAGGCCCAGATCAGCGCCTGCATCCACGGATAGACCGTCGGCAACAAGCCCGCATAGCCGAGGTACTTCACCGCTTCGGCCTCGGGGTGCTTACGGGCGATGGCAATCCGTCCCGGCAGACCGGCCAGAAACAGCCAGGTCATGATCAGCGCCACCACGCAGACCATCAGGGTCAGGAAGGTCAGGTAGTCCCAGATGTCAATCTCGAATCCCAGCAGGGCTTCCATGTCGGGTCCTCCCGCCTCAGCGCTTGCCGTTTTCGAATGGAATCTTGCCGTCCTTTTCGAAGCGCGCCTTGCGCTTGCGGCCGAATGCCCAGATCACGACGCCGATAAAGGCAGCGATGATCAGACCGTGATAGGTCGTCAGTTCCATGGTCATTCACCTTTCTGCTGCATTGCCAACTATGGGTGCCCGGCGCCAGCCCGTTCGATGTCTTCACCTGCCTTCATGCCGAAAACTCACTTCCCTATTCATAGCATTACATCACCATCCGACGCTGGGATGTTGCCGAAAAACCTTCAAACTCCTGTCCCGCGATCGCCCGCTCACTGCTGCGGCGCCGCAAAGACGAGCGCGCTGCAAATTCGCCGCCCAGTTCGATGTGATGTTGGCGTTGCTTTGGAAAGATCAGCCCGGCGGCAGTTTGTAGCTTGGCAAGCAGCCGGAAACGCTCCTTGCCCTTGGCACAGGGATCGAGCCTTTCACTTCGGGAACATGAGCTGCGCCTGCGCGCGAATCTGCCAGTTCGGCCCGTAGTCCGGCTTGACCACGTTGTAGTAGGCCGAAAGCTGCGTGTTCACCGGCAGCCGGCCCAGGTGGAAGATCTTGCCCACGCCGCCGCCCAGCGGCACGGTCCATTGCTGGCCGCTGGCCGCTTTCCAGTTCACCGTGATGATCGGTGCACTGGTCAGGTAGAAGCCGCCGGCAAAGTTGTAGTTGACGAAGGGCTGGATCAACCCGTTGTTGAAGGACCCTCCGGTCTTGTCACTGGTCAGCGACCAGATGTTGTTGACCAGCGCGCCGTACACCCAGGGGTCGCCCTTTTCCATCTTCAGCACCACGAACGAGCCGCCCAGGCCCCAGTTCTTGTTGCCCAGGCCGTTGGTGTCGGTGGGCAACTGAAACACCGGCCCCACGCCCCAGATCAGGCCCTTGGGCACGGCCGGCGACAGGAAGGCGGTCACCACCATGTCGCCGATGCCGTTGGTGCGGTCATCGCCGGGGAACATGGCGGGCTGTGAGACCACCGGCAGGATGGTGCGGGTGATGATGTTCCACTCCGGGGTCACCTCGATCGGGATCACCGGCTGGATGTTCAGGATGTTCTGGTTGCCCTTGAGCGGGCCGGTGTTGAGGTTGGTGTTGTTCTGGAAGGGCACGCTGATCAGGTTGCCGACCGGGTTCTGGGCCAGCTTGGCCAGTTCCTCGGCGCTCATCTCGGCGTGCGAAGCGGTGGCGGCCAGCAGGGCGGCGGCGGCAAAGGCGCTTCGGGTGAAAGACTTCTTCGGATGGTTCATGTCAGGATTCCTCTGGTTTCGGCAAAACAATGCAGCCCGGCGTGCCAAGCGTTCGTTCGTGGTGACTTTCAATATAGCTGAAGGCGGAGGCCTCAGAGGGGCTTCGCCGGACCGATCTGGGGCGCGCGCACGGGCTTGGCCATACCGAAGAAGATGACCACGCCCTGACCACCGCAACGCGTCGAGAGCGCCTCGGACGCACCGGGGTAGCAGCTGTCGATGTCCTGCCAGTTGTTGATGGCCCAGACGTCCCCGGCCGGCCCGACGGCGATGTCGGTCTGCAGTTGCAGGCCGCCGCCGACGTAGCCGCCCGGCGGCGAAATCTGGTCACCGGTCTTGAAGCCGGGCGGGCAGTTTTCGGTGCGCACGCCGCACAGCTGCACGATCGGGCTGGACGCCATCGCGAAGTTGCTGACCCAGACGTTGTCATTGCCGTCGACCACCACGGCCCAAGGGCCCGGCAGGCCGCCGCCCTTGAAGGGCGAGCCCGGCAACTGGGTGCCGTCGGGGCGCAGCACGGTGACGCTGCCGCTGCCGCCCTTTTGCTCGGACATCTGCTTGGTCAGGTAGTCCGAGGCCGAGAGCACCCCCTTGGTCTTCAGGTGGAGGGCCATGTCCACCATGTGCGCCATCCCCAGCAGACCGGGACCGAAGCGGTTGGTGACCCAGACATTGCCCTGGCTGTCGATGTTCAGGCCGCTGTTGTTGGACTTCACCTCGATCTTCTGCGCCTGGCTTGGGTCGCTGGTGGGGAAGCGGATCACGTGGAACGAGCTGTCCGAGACCCAGATGCGGTCCTGCTGGTCGATGGCCAGGTGGAACGGGGCGGTGAACGACTTGCACGGCTCGGCACTGTCGCCCTCGCAGACGATACGGCCCTTGTTCCAGTCACCCTTCGGGAAATGCAGCAGCTGCCGCTTGGACAGGCCCAGCGCCCACATATCGCCGTTGGGCGCGGTGATGATGCCCTGCATCAGGCCCAACCGACCGTCGAAGTTGATGCCGTTGGGCGGGGTGAGTGGTTTGCCGGTCTTGTCGAACACGGTGATCGATTTGCTGCCATAGCTCGACAGCCAGACGTTGCCCTTCAGGTCGATGGCGGCGCCAAAGGTGCCGCCCTGCATGCCGCCGCCGGTGAAGCCGGTGGTGATCGGCGACAGGGGCTTGCCGTTCGGGTCGAACTTGCTGGCGTTGCCCTGCCACAGCGCATCGCTGGCCTGCCATCCGATGGTGAAGTTGTTGCCCACCCAGAGGTTGCCCTCGGCGTCGAACATGGCCTTGCCGCCGGCGCGATAGCCGCCGCCGTCGAACTTCAGCGGCAGCACCCAGGCGCTTGGCGCCACCTGCAGGTAGGGCATGTAGGGCACTTGGCGCATGTTCTTGCCTGCGGGCACGGGGTACAGGACATCCAGGGCTTTGAAGGTGCGCTCGGGCTGGTACCACGGGGCCCGCGCGATGGCCTGCGCCGCCGTCAGCGTGTCGGCGGGCGCCGCCCCAGTGGGGCCTTGCGCGGCGCGGAACACGGTCTGGCAGGCGTCGGGGCGCACCTGGGTCACGCAGGCACCCAGCACGCTGGCCAGCGTGGCGAAATTGCCCATGGTCGGCGTCTGGCCGCTGTTGAGCGGGTCCTGAATCGTGCCGCCCCAGCCGCCGGTGGCCAGGTTGACGAAGCTGGGCACATTGCCGGCGGCGATCTTCAGCTGCAGGGGCTGGGCCTGGATGGCCGTGCCGTTGATGAACTGATTGTGGGTCCAGACCGCGGCGATGGTCGTCATCTCGTTGATCGTGACCGTGGCGGGCGCCTTGCTGCCCAGCACGGTGATCAGCCCGATGGCCGGGTTGTTGCCCGCGGCCTTGTTGGCGGCGGATTGACCGCCCTGGGCCACAAGGTAGAGCGAGGTGCCCTGTCCCGCGCCTGGCACGGTCAAGCTGAAACGTCCCTGGGCGTCGGTGCGCGCCTGCGCCAGCTGCTTCGGTGCCCCGGCGCTGGCGGCCCACAGGGTCACGGTGGACTGGGCCACCGGCTCGCCGGCACCCAGCACCTGACCCTTGAGGCCACCCGCCATGGCCAGTCCACAGGTCACGAGGCTGCCTGCGGCCAAAACGGACAGCAGGCCCGGCCGATACCCCTTGTGTGTATGAATGATCATGATGGAATTCCTCAGAACTTTGCAGTGGCGTACAACATGACGCTGTTGTTGCTCCAGTTCAGGTTGCCGTTGAACCCGGACTTCGTCACGTCGGCGTTGAGCTTGGCGTACATGTAGGACATGCCCACGCCCCAGTTGCGCGTGAACATGTAGTCGGTGCCGAGCTGGAAGACCGTGATGTTGCCGTCAACGCTGCCGACATGGGCCGACATGCCGGCCAGCATGGACGAAACCTTCCAACGCGGCTGGATGTACCAGTCCACAGATGCGCCGACGATGGGCAGCGGCACCGTCGTTGACGACGAGGTGCCAATCGTGACCGGCGCCGCTGCGCCCGGGCGGGTGCCTGCGCCGCTGACGTTGAAGTCGAACCATCCGCCATACAGGCCGACCAGGCCGGCCAGTTCAAGTTCGCTGCTCTTCATGAACGAGTAGCGGTAGTCGGCCACCAAAAACTGGTCCTTGGTTTCGGCACTGACGTTGAATCCGGCCGGGATCACCTGACCGCCGACGGTGATGTCCCTCGTGCTCTGGCGGCTGCCGCTGCGTTTCGCACCAAAGTACAGGGCATCGACCCGGTTGCGTTCGGAGATCCGCCAGGTGCCCGAGGCCTGCAGGCTCGACAGGCTCTTTTGCAACCCCTGGCCTTCCAGATTGATCGGCGTGCCCTGCACCCCGCCGCCATTGACGCTGACGGAGGTGTCGAACTGGTTGACGATACCGCCCAGATTCAGCGTCAGGGTTTCCTCGCCGCCCTTGATGAAATCCTGCGCCAGAACAGGCTGCACAAGTGCCACGATCGAGGCCGCGAGGGCGGTCTGGGTGGCACGCAAAAGGGGGCTCTTCAAAGGCTTTGTCATGGAAAAACTCATCACACTCGTTGAAAAAAGTTCGGACCGCGCGGTGTTTGGGCATTACTTGCGTTGGCGTCGGATGGCCCGCCTCGGGCAGCGAGGTGGAGCGACGTGCTCTGTCCCGTGCCCGGCGCCGACAGGCGGAGCCCAGCGCCTGGCCCTTGAGGCTGCTGGCGGACACGGCCGATGCGCCGCCCTGGCAGGCCATCGGCAACCACGGCCGTCTTTGAAATCGCCCGAAAAGGCATCAGTTCATTCCCGCCGGTGAGGGGCTGTTGAGAAGTTGCTCCATGACCTTGTCGATCGTGAAGCTGCCGGCCTTCTGGCGCGGCGGAAACTCCTTGAAGGTCGCCAGGAAATTCCCGACATAACCCGCCGCCGGCCCGACCATGAAGGCATGGTCGATCACCCAGTCCCAATAGGTGTTCGACGTGATGTCCGCCCGCTCGTAGGGGTCCATGCGCAGGTTGAATATCTTGGGAGCGCGCAGAGCCGTGTAGGGATTGAACCAGACAGCCAGGGTGCCGGGCTGGCGCTGCTCCTTGAAAACAAACTTCCAGTTGTCGTATCGCAGCCCGGTCAGATCGCCATCGTCGGAGAAGTAGAAGAAGGACTCGCGCGGGCCCTTTGGCACCTGGCCGGTCAGGTAGGGCAGGAAGTTGTACCCGTCCAGATGCACCTTGTAGGTCATCTTGCCAACCGGGTAGCCCTTCAACAGTTTGGCCGTCACGTCCGGATCGCCCGCAGCAGCCAACAGGGTCGGCATCCAGTCCATGTGCGACATGATCTCATTGGAGACCGAGCCGGCCTTGATCTTGCCCGGCCAGCGCACCATGGCCGGTACGCGGTAGGCGCCCTCCCAGTTGCTGTTCTTCTCGTTGCGGAACGGCGTCATCGCCGCGTCGGGCCAGGTGTTCATGTGCGGGCCATTGTCGGTGCCGTACATGACGATGGTGTTGTCGGCAATGCCCAGTTCGTCGAGCTTCTTCAGCACGGTGCCGACGTTCTTGTCGTGGTCGATCATCGCATCGTGGTACTCACTTTGCCAGCGTCCCGACTGCTCCAGGCTCTCCGGCTTGACATGGGTGCGGAAGTGCATGTGGGTGAAGTTCACCCACACGAACATCGGCTTTCCCGCCTTGTGCTGCTGCTCGATGAACGCAGCGGAGCGCGCAGCCACATCGTCGTCGATGGTTTCCATGCGCTTCTTGGTCAGCGGGCCAGTGTCGGTGATCCGGCCGTCAGCGAAGCTGTGCAGGACGCCGCGCGGTCCAAAGCGCTTGCGAAACGCCGGGTCCTTGGGGAAGTCGCGGTGTTCGGGTTCCTCCTCGGCGTTCAAGTGGTAGAGGTTGCCGTAGAACTCGTCGAAGCCATGCATCGTCGGCAGCATCTCGTCGCGGTCGCCCAGGTGGTTCTTGCCGAACTGTCCGGTGGCGTAGCCGTGTACCTTGAGCAGTTCAGCGATGGTCGGGTCCTTGGCGCTGAGCCCTTCCGCGGCGCCCGGCATGCCCACCTTGCTCAGGCCGGTGCGGAAGACGCTCTGGCCGGTGATGAAGGCGGAGCGTCCGGCGGTGCAGCTCTGTTCACCGTAGTAATCCGTAAAGATCATGCCTTCATTGGCCACGCGGTCGATATTCGGCGTGCGATAGCCCATCAGACCCCGCGTGTAGGCGCTGATGTTGGATTGCCCGATGTCATCGCCCCAGATGATGACGATGTTGGGTTTTTTCGTGGGCGCCTGGGCCAGCGCCGCCGTGCCGAGCACAGCAGAAGCCACGGCAATCGCCGCGACAAAAAGTTTGCGCAGGTTCATTTCAGACCTCAGTTTGGACGGGTAAGCCTTGTCAGGCGATCAGCAATGGACGGGTGTAACGGAAAAAACGCGGGCCGCCTGCTAGGGGACGGCCCGCGCCTTTCTGGATTGAACGGATCGGTTCATGGCGGCAAACCTGACAGGTGACCCTTACGGGCCGCCCGCACCACCACACCACCGTTGGCGCGCTACGTCCTAGTCTCCACGGGCGCGGGTCCTTGCCATCTGTTGCTTCACCTCGGTGAGCACCTGCGCCAGGCTGTAAGACGCCGGGGATTGCAACGCCGGGAATGGCCCGTAGGACTCCAGTTCCTGCAGCCAGAGTGCCTGGCCTACGGGAATGATGTTCCAGTCGTAGATGTACGCGGTCATTGGCGCACCGATTGCGCCGCCCTGTCCAAGCAGGGTTGAGGGCTGGAAGCCGACCGACCCCTCAAATGGATCCCGCTTGATGTTGTTGACCAAAGGCCAATGGAAGGTATGGACCCCCATCAGGCCACCGGTGTTGGCCTCGGACGCCATCGCGAAGTAGATCTTCCAGTTCTTGTAGCGCACGGCCGACGGTACAGGACCTCCGTAATAGAAGAAGGTGTCGCGTGCCGAGGTTGCCGACTTGCCGGTCAGGTAGTCGAGCTGGTTCACCCCGTTGAGTTTGGTCTTGACGATGCCGGGATACTTGCCCGCCATGATCTGCTCGTTCAGCGCATTGCCCTTGGCGCCACCGGCAATTTCAACAAACGTCGGCATCCAGTCATACGACGCGAAGATGTCGTTCAGGACGGTACCAGGCTTGATCTTGCCCGGCCAGCGGATCAATGCCGGTGCGCGCATGCCGCCTTCCCAGGTGGTGAGCTTTCCACCCTTGAACGGCGTATTGCCGCCATCCGGGTAGGTGATGACCTCGGCGCCGTTGTCGGTGGTGAAGACGATGATGGTGTTGTCGAGTTCGCCCATCGCCTCCAGCTTCTTCATCACCTCGCCAATGTTGTCGTCCATCTGCTTCATGGCGGCTTCATTGGTGCCCCAGTCCTTGCCACCCTTGGTGCCCACCATGTCCATGTACTTCGGCGACAGCATGGTCGTGATGTGCATGCGCGCCGGGTTGTACCAGACGAAGAACGGCTTGTTGGTCTTCTTGGGGTCGTTTCGGTCCAGGAAGTCGATGACCTTGGCCGAGATCTCCTCGTCCACGGTCTCGGACCGTTTCAGCGTCAGTGGCCCCTGGTCGCTGCAGCTCTGGTTCTTCTCGGTGCCATCGGAAGACTTGCACGCGATCACCGGGCGCGGTGGCGTCATGCAGAGCGTCGTCTTCGGATCTACCGCGCCGGGAGGGTCGCTAAGCCCGCGAACCGGCGAGTTCTTGCAGGCCGGAACGATAGCCTGCACGGTCGGCGAACTGTTGATGTCGGGGAAACTCACGCCCTGCATCGCATCCAGATGGTAGAGGTAGCCCCAGAACTCCTGGAAGCCATGCGCCGTCGGCAGCGCGGCCGTATGGTCGCCCAGATGGTTCTTGCCAAACTCTCCGGTCGTATAGCCGAGATCAAGCAGGAACTTGGCCAACGACGGCGTGCCGGGCTGCAGGTACGACGGGCTGCCGGGCAGTTGCGGCGGGATCATGCCGGCGCGCAGCGGCGTCATGCCGGTGAAGAAGGCGGTGCGTCCGGCCGTGCAGCTTTGCTCGGCGTAGTAGGTCATGAACTTCGCACCCTCTTTGCCAATGCGGTCGATGTTGGGCGTCTCACCGACCATCAGCCCCTGGTGGTAGATGCTCGGTTGCATCCAGCCAATGTCGTCACCCATGATGAAAAGGATGTTGGGCCTCTTGGCAGACCCCTGCGCCTGTGCCGGTGCCATCACACCCAGCGCAACGCCGAGCACGGCGACCAGCATCACGAACCATCGTTTCAAGTTCATTTCAACGCTCCTTTAAAAAAATTGAACCAATCCCAGACACGAAGAAATACCGTCATCAGTCGAATGCGAAAATCTTTTTCCAGTCATCCTTCATGCTGATGACCGTCCAGCCCTGTTTCTTCGCCTCGTCGTAGAGCGCCTGCGTGAAGGTACCGACCTTGGTCGCTGGCAGCCCCCGAGCAGGGCCATAGGCATATTCGCGCTTGGCGTCGTCGTGCAGGACCAGCAACGACAAGCTGGCGCCCCCACCGGCCTTGGTGTATTCCAGCATCTGCTGGTCCCCCGTGGAGTTGCCCGCAGCCATGACCGGACGTCGGCCGATCATCAGGTGGATGCCCTCCGGCTTGCCAGCGTCGTTGTCATTCAGCAGCAGCTTCGGCTCCTTGAACAGGTAGGGTTTGCCGTCCTTGGCGTAGCTGAATTTCAAGACGCCGGCGGTGCCGATCACCTGTTCGGGCGGGATGCCATAGACCTTCTCGGAATAGGTACGCACAAAGTCCTGCCCGCCGCCGGTGACGATGTAGGTCTTGAAGCCGTTGGCGCGCAGGTACTTGAGCACTTCCTGCATCGGCAGGTAGGTCAATTCTGTGTAGGGTTTCTTCCAGCGCGGGTCCTTCGCTTCAGCGATCCACTTGGTCACTTCGGCGTTGAACTGATCCACCGACCGGTTCGTGTACGTGGCGGCAAGGACCTTTTCCAGGTCAGGCATTGTCAGCTTCGCCAGGGCCGCGCGATCGCCTTTGAGGATCTCCAGCACCGTCGAGAACGGGGCCGTCTTGGCCAGCGCAGGCTTGGCCTTCACCAGGGCCGGCACCTGCTCCAGCGCATACATCACGAATGAATACACCGGCTGCTCGACCCACAGCGTGCCGTCCTGGTCAAAGGTGGCAATGCGCTCGGCAGGCGGCACGAACTTCGGGCTGCCCTGCGTGGTGGTGTCTTTCACGAAGTTGACGATGGCCTGCTTGGCCGCGCCGTCGTTCCAGGATGGCAGCGGGTCCGTCTGGGCCTGGGCATGCAACGTCAGGCCCAGCGCCAGCAAGGCACTCAGTGCCACGGTGCGGGACAACACACCGACCATCAATGCAACGGGTTTCATTTGAAGTCCTCCTCTGTACACAACCAGCACGCGGGCCAACAAGGTTGCCCTCCAAGTCCAGGCTTTCATGACCCGCCAGAGGCCAGCGCCTGGCTCAAGTAATTTTCCGCCGCGAACGGTCCGGGGCGCTAGGGCGAAGGGGCAATCTGACTTTCCCCAAGGGGCAAACTTGTGCTAAGTCAATGGATTGATCGCACCGCCGTCCCCAGCGCCCGCTCGCTACCGCCGACACCATCGCTATTCGTACGCAAAGACCCGCTTCCAGTCCTTCTTGATGCTGATGACCGTCCAGCCCTTGGCCTTGGCCTCGTCGTACAAGGACTGCGTGAACGTGCCGACCTTGCTCTCCGGGAGTCCGGCCGCCGGCCCATAGGCGAATTCGCGCTGGGCGTCGTCATGCAGCACCAGCATGCCCAGGCGCGCCCCGGCGCCGGCCGTGGTCCATTCGAGCATCTGCTGGTCGCCGTCGGAGTTGCCGAAGGCCGCCTGGGGCCGTTGGCCAATGACCATGTTGATGCCGACCGGCTTGCCCGCCTTGTCGTTGATGAAGAAGACGGCGGGGGCGTTGGTCAGCGTCGGCACGCCGTTGCGCACCGAGTAGTCCACCTTCAGCATGCTGCCGATGACCTGCTCCGGCGGCACGCCATAGACCGCGTCGGCAAAGGCGCGCACGAATTCCTGCCCGCCGCCGGTGACGATGTAGGTGCGGTAGCCATTGGCGCGCAGGTATTTCATGGCCTCGACCATGGGGGCGTACACCAGTTCGGTGTAGGGCCGCTGGAATTTCGGGTGCTTCGCCGTTGCCGCCCAGGCCTTGACCACCTCGCGGAAGGCCTCGATGCTGAGCCCGGCCTGCGACGCGCCGACGATCTTCAACAGGTCACCCTCGGTGAACCGGGCCATGGCGGCGCGGTCGCCCGTGACCACGGCCTTGAAGGGCTCCTCATTGGCCAGCGCGGGCTGCGCCTTGACCACGTCTTTCACCCGGTCCAGCGCGAAGGCCACCTGGGCGTACATCGGCTGCTCGACCCACAGCGTGCCGTCCTGGTCGAAGGTGGCCACGCGCTGCGCGGGCGGCACGAACTGCGGGCTGGCGCTGTCGGTGGTCTTGCGCACGAACTGCACGATGGCGTCCTTGGCAGGGCCCTCGTTCCAGGACGGCAACGGGTCCGGTGCCGGCGCCATCTGGGCGCAGGCGCCCAGCAGGGCCACCGTCAGGGCCAGTGCTGCCCGGCGGCTGATCTGCAGAATTGCGGTAGGGGAACGGTTCATTTCAATGGCTCCAAAGATGTGAGGGTTGCAGCCCCGCGGGACTCAACGAAGATCGGGCCGCCCCGACAAGAAGGCGGCCCGATCCGGTGAGTCGACGCGAACCGCCGGTCAGTTGCCCGTCGGCAGCGGGATGACGATGCCGTCTTTCGCCAGCATCTCGCGGACGTACTGGAACTTCTGGTACTTGGAGATTTCGATCGGCCCGTCGTAGCCCATGCTCTGCAGCTTGCGCGGCGGGTACTTGACGTAGGTCTTCATCAGCTCGGACAGCTCCTGGCCGATGGGCACCAT
Organism: Candidatus Skiveiella danica; assembly: GCF_022705245.1. Lineage (NCBI taxonomy): Bacteria > Pseudomonadati > Pseudomonadota > Betaproteobacteria > Burkholderiales > Comamonadaceae > Candidatus Skiveiella > Candidatus Skiveiella danica. The sequence continues at coordinate 39,795 of NZ_JAKJEW010000006.1, forward strand.
GGTCCAGGTGCGCTCGGTGTAGTTGTTCATGAAGATGTCGTAGCGCTCCTGCGGGTCCTGCCACAGGTCGAAGATCTGCGGCACGGTGGCGACGTATTTTTCCTGGCCTTTCCAGCCCAGGTTGGTGTCGACGGCCAAGCCACCCGTCACCGCGCCGTTGTCGCCACGCAGGTTGAACACCGCCTTGAACTTGCCGAAGCGCACCGCACCGGGCGACAACTCGTTCTCGGTGAAGTAGAACCAGCTCTTGCGCGTCGACTTGCCGGTGCCAAAAAGCACGGGGCTCATGTCGTGGCTGTCAAAGATGATCGGCTGACCTTCGCGATCCTTCTCCGGCAGCTTCACACCGCCCAGGCTGGCGAAGGTGGCCATCAGGTCGAGCCCCCCGACGATGTCATGGTTCTTCGAACCGGCCTTGATCTTGCCAGGCCAGATCGCGATGGCAGGCACGCGGTTACCACCTTCGCGCACGGTGCCCTTGGTGCCGCGGAAGGGCGTGTAGCCTGCGTCCGGATACACGTCCTGCCAGGCGCCGTTGTCAGTGGTGTAGACCACCAGTGTGTCCTTGTCCAGGCCCAGTGCGCGCAACTTGTCCATGATGCGCCCGATGCGAGTGTCCAGTTCCACCACGGAATCGGCGTAGTTGGTCTTGGACAGGGATTTGAGCTTGAACTCCGGCGCCGGAAGATTGGGCTGGTGCACCTTCATGAAGTTGACATTGATGAAGAACGGCTTGCCCGGCGTCTTGGCCGCCTGGTCCAGAAATTCGAGTGCCGCCTTTTCAACGTACCCGTCGAAGAACGGAATGCCGACCACGCCGTCGGGGTAGCTGACGCCATGCAGGGTGACGGGCTTGCCGGGCTCGTTGACGTACTGGCCGTTGATCTTGAAATCTTCCTTCGGTTTCTGGCCCGCTTTGCCGGACATCGATCCCTTGGTCACCTGGTTGAAGAAAGCGCGCAGCTCCGGGTCCATATCCGGGAACCAGGTCGGATCGCCATAGGTGTAGGCGTTGAGGTGGTACAGGCCGACGTACTTCATCTCGTCATAGCCCTGCGCGTTGGGCAACGCATAGTCGGCCTCGCCCAGGTGCCATTTGCCGGTGAAATAGGTCTGGTAGCCGCCCTGCTTGAGCACCGAGGCCAGCGTCCACTCCGCCGCCGGCAGGCCGCCGCCCTGCCCCTGGAAGGCCACAGTGGTCATTCCGCTGCGGTTGGGGATGCGCCCGGTCTGCATGGCCGCACGCCCAGGCGTGCAGCTGGGCTGTGCATAGAACGAAAAGAAGGTCAACCCATCGGCCGCCATCTTGTCGATGCTCGGCGTCGGCATGCCGCGCCCCTCGCCGCCGCCGTAGGGACCGAGGTCGCCATACCCAGTGTCGTCGGAGACGATGAACAGGATATTGGGTTTCTTGGCGGGCACCTGGGCCAGCGCGGTCGACGCCACGCCCAGACCCAGCCCGGCCAAGGCGAGCGACGTGCCCAGCATTCGCATCAGCTTCATTTCATTCCTCCTGAGTTGCAACGATTCATCCGATCCCGCCGGCCTTGGCCTGGCCCCGTGCGACTTGTCGCTCGAAGACGCCAGCCGGCGACTCACGCCCACCCCACCGACCGGATTGCGGCCGGGAAGGGCTCCAATACTTTAGATCATCAGGCGGAAAGCCGCGTGTCGACATCCAGAAAAGGGGCAGCCGCAACTTCCCCAAAGGTCAATCTTGCGCTACATCATCAAAGGCAGTGACTCGGGGAGCGTCACTCAGCCTTCGGACCCGCGGCGCATCCGCTCGGCAAGGATTCCCAGTTCGGCGGCCGAGGTGGCGCCCAGCTTGTCCATGCACTGGGCGCGCAGCGTCTTGATGGTGCGCTCTGAAACCTGGAGGGCTGCGGCGATCTGCTTGTTGAGCTTGCCTGCCACGACCTGCTCCAGCACTTCCTGTTCACGAGGGCTCAGCAGCGCGAAGCGCTCGCGCAACCGGTCCCTATCGTCCCGCTCCCGGCGCAGCCGCTCATCGTGCACAAGCGCCCGCCCGATCGCATCCAACAGGTTCTGGCGCTGTACTGGTTTCTCCAGGAAGTCCACTGCGCCGGCCTTCATGGCACGCACGCTGGTGGGCACATCGGCATGGCCGGTCATGAAGATGATGGGCAAACCAACGCCATGTTCCGGCAGGGCTGCCTGCAGATCAAGCCCGGACGGGCCCGGCATGCGCACGTCGAGCAGCAGGCAACCGGGCCGGTCGGGCACGGGGTACAGCAAGAAATCACCCGCCGACGCATGGGCCTGCGCCTCAAAGCCGGCCGCGGCCAGCAGGCGCAGCAAAGCGGTGCGAAGCGGCTCGTCGTCATCGATGACGTGGATCAGCGGTGGTGCGCGTCTGTCCATCATGTCTGCTCACGTTTCTTTTTTCCGTTGGCCCCGGCTGCCGGCAATTCGACGCGGAAAACGGCGCCCCCGTCAACCCCGTTTTCGGCCGTGACACGTCCACCGTGTGCCTCCACCAGGGTGCGCACGATCGACAGGCCAAGGCCCATGCCCGTGGATTTGGTGCTGAAAAAGGAATCAAACAATCGGGGCATCTGATCGGGCGCAATGCCAGTCCCGCGATCCCGCACCAACAAGGTGACCCGGCCGGCTGTCTTTTCGACCTCCACGCTGACCCTGCGCCGCGGTTCGGGCAACTCGGCCACCGCCTCCAGCGCGTTGAGCACCAAATTGATGAGCACCTGCTGGATCTGGATGCGGTCGCCGACCATGGTCACCGCCGGATTGGGCAGCAGGATTTCAAGCGTTGCACCGCGTCTCCGGGCTTCGGCGCGCAGGATCGACGTCACATCACCCACGGCCTCGTTCAGGTTGAAGCGCTGGTGCTCGACCTGGTGCTTGGCCAGCAGGGCGCGCAGGCGGCGGATGACCTCGCTGGCGCGCAGGTCGTCGCGGCGGATGTCGGCCAGGATCTGGCGAAGCTCGTCGGGCCGCCGCGCGCCCGACGCCAGGATCATCTCGGCGGCCTCGGCGTTGCTCAGGATCGCGCCCAGGGGCTGGTTGATCTCGTGGGCAATCGCGCCGGTCAGTTCGCCCACCACCGCGACGCGGGACGCGTGCACGAGTTCGAACCGCTGCTTTTGCTCGGCCTGAACGGCCAGCTTGCGCCGGCGGCGCTCGACGATGAGCCCGGCGATCAGCCCGGTCTGCAGCAACACCACGCACACCGCGAGGAGCACCTCAAGGCGGTGCGCTTCCCACAGACCGGGCTCTCTGAAATGCACCACTGCAGTGTCGGGGATGGCCCGCTCGTCGATGCCCCAGCGCCGCACCTGGCGCCAGTCCACGTTCAAGACGTTGGGCATGGTTGCAGTTGCAGCTGCGGATGCGGATGCCGCGCCGTGCAGCACCTCATTCACCGTCCTGCCGGCTTGTCGGCCGATGCCCTCGAAGTCAAGCATGTAGCCCCCCACGACGCCAATGCCCACGAAGGTGTTGAATGGCACATAGACCGGGGCTGAAGAGGCCGCCACCAGGGCCTGCGTCGACTCGCGCGGCGTGAAACGCCGACCCTCTCCGTCCTGCCAATAGCCAGGCGTGAAAACGACCGATTCACCGGGCAACTTTTCCAGATGCCTGAGCACTGCCGAGGTGGGCAGACCGGCCAGAAATTCGACCGTCTCCCAGTCTTTTCCAAGGCGCGGCGAGGCGTCCCGCAAGCGGGCCTCCCATGCGCGGTCCTGCGCGGCGGCTCCCGTGACCAGCACCAGGCGGCGTGCCTGCGGATGCCAGCGCCGCGCCTGCTCGATGGTCCGGTCAAAGTCGAACTCGATCGGCGTGCCGACCACGTCGGGGGGCAATTTCGCCAGCGTGCCCAGATTCGCCTTGGGAACACTCATGTGGACAATCGGCGCATCGGGAAATAACGCCGCGCGATGCTCCAGAGCGAAAGCCAGTGCCTCCGCGCCCCCGGCAACAATGACGTCGGGCGGATGAGACCCGTACTTCTGTTGCAGATAGGTGGTCACGGCACTCAAGTAGGCCGGCCCACTGAACCGGGGAATGTCGAGAAACTCGTCGAACACGTTGACCGCGGGTCCGGCCCCCCCTGAAAGCGCCTCGCGCAGGCCTCGGTCGCCTTCGACGTTGGCGGGCAGCAAGCGCCCGTTGGAATAGATCACGAGTACGTTGGCCGCCCTATGGTCGGCCATCGCGGCCAAAGGAGCCAGAGCAAACGCGTGGGCGAGACAGCACAGGCACAGGATGCGCCCCGCCGCCGATCGCAACATCCGCGCGAAGAGCATCAGTTTACTCACCTATTCATAGCACAAAATGACCATTCCACGCTGGGAAATGGCCAAAAATGCTTGAAATCCGCCTTATTTGGCGGTTGAAGCCGCTGCGGAAGCGGGTCGCGCAGGCGCCGATGCCGAAGGAGCCGCAGCGGGTGTGGGCGCAGCCACTGCCGGTGCGGAGGCCGCGGCCGCCGGTGCGCCGGCCACCTCGATCTTCGCCTTGGCCTTCAGGTCGTCGAGCTGCTTCTTCAGGTTCTGCTGCTGAAGTTGCTGGGAAAGGCTCGGCTTGACTTCCTCGAAGGGCGGCGCCTCGACCGGCTTGGCGTCTTCGAGCTGGATGACGTGGTAACCGAACTGGGTCTTCACCGGCTCCAGGGTGATCGCGCCTTTTTCCAGCTTGGTGACGGCTGCGCCGAACTCGGGCACCAGGCGGCTCAGGTCCACCCATCCCAGATCACCGCCGCGCACCTTGGAGCCGGTGTCCTTGGATTTCTCGGCGGCCAGCTTGGCGAAGGCGCCCGCATCCTTCTTCAGTTTGGCGATGATGTCCTTGGCCTCGGACTCCTTCTCGACCAGGATGTGGCGCACCTTGTAATCGGTGCCGGTGATGGTGGCCTTGATGCGCTCGTACTCGGCCTTCATCGCCTCTTCGGTGACCGGATTGTTCTTGATGTAGTCCTGCACGTAGGCGTTGGCCAGGATGGACTGCTTGATCACCTCGAGCTTTTCCGTCACATCGGGCGTCTTGTCCAGGCCCTTCTTGACGGCTTCCTCGGCGATCACCATCTGCATGGTGAGCTGGTCGAGGATGGCCTTTCGGGTGTCCGGGCTGTCGGGCTGGCCCTGCGCGCCGCCCTGCTTGACCAGCATGTCGATGCGGCTCTTGCTGATGGGCGTGCCATTGACGGTGGCCACGGTTTCGCCGGCAGGTGCGGCGGCAGCCGGCGGGGCGGCCTTTTCGTCCTTGGCGGCGTTGCAGGCGGCCAGGGACAGCACGGCGGCGGCGCCAGCAAGCGCGAGGGTGAAACGGATCGAGCTCATGGGAGAGATTCCTTGAAAGGACAAAATGGCAATTGGAACATGAACCCGGCGGGGTTCAGGTTCGCGGATTGCGGTCAGGCATGAAAGAGGCGGGCGGCCCTTTTGAGCCACCCGCCTGGGGAAAGTTCAAGTCCGGGCTCTCGGTCTCGGGCGCCCCACGGCGCACCGTGGCGCCGACCAGCCTCGGCCGCGCTCAGTTCAGCGCATCATCCTTATAGAACTTCTGGCCTGTGGCCGTGATCTGGGCGGCCAGGCCGGTATCGGTGATCTGGTAGACGAAGACGCCCGGTGCCGCGGCGGCCGCTCCGGTGAACATGCCGCCCTGCCCATCGGCGGCAGCCGCCAGCGAGCCCGACGCGCCAAACTCCCAGCCCTGGTTGATGAAGCTCTGCATCGCGCTGACCGTCTCGAAAATAAAGACCAGCCGCGTCTTCGCCACGCCGAAGCCCAGGCCCGCCTGCACGCCGACCATCTTCATGAAGGTCTGGCGGTGGGTGCGGTTGTTGACGACCATGCCTTTGCCCTGCTGGCCGCCCGCAAACAGCAGCTTGATGCCAAAGGTGCTGAACACCGCGTAGCCGGCCGCATGCTCCACGGCGTAGCGCGCTGAGGGCTGGTATTCGTACAGCGTGGACAAGGTATCCTGGGCCGCCTCGCGCACCTGCTGGCGACCCTGCATGATGGCCGACTCATCCTGGGCGTGGGCGCCGAATGACAGTGCCATCAGCGCACAGGCAAACAAGGCATACAGATTTCGCAAGACATTGGGCATTTGGGTTCTCCTTGTTAGGGTCGGCGATCGTCAGGGGAGCCAGACGCCGTTCAGGGCCGGCTGGCGGCCATGATCACGATTTCGACGCGGCGGTTCTTCGCTCGGCCCTCGGCCGTGTCGTTGCTGGCCACCGGGCGTGAATCGCCAAAGCCCTGCGCTGAAATGGTGTTGGCCGGCACGCCCTTGGACACCAGGAAGCGCAGCACGTCCGTGGCACGCGCGGACGACAACTCCCAGTTGGACGGGAAGCGCGCCTTCAGGGCGGGCCCGATCGGCACGTTGTCGGTGAAGCCCTCGACCACGATCTGCTGGCCTTGCAGCTTGCTCAGCGTGGGCGCGATCTTGGCCAGGGCGGCTTCACCCTTGGGGCTCAGCGTCCAGCCGCCTTCAGCGAACAGCACTTCGTTGACCATCGTCACCTTGAGCTGGTTCTGCAACTGCGTGATCTGGGCCTGGTCAGCGCCCAGTTCACCCGCGAGCTTCTGGTTGAGCGCGTCCAGTTGCTGGTTCGAGGTGCTCAGCGTGTTGGCCTTGGCCACTTCGGTGTTGTAGGTCTGCTGCGACACGCAGCCTGCGGCAAGCAGGGCCGCGCACAAAATGGTTGCAACTCGGATTTTCATGATCTTCCCTTCTGAAAAAATAGCGTTGAATCGGATGCCAGCGTCAAGGCGCCTGGACCACCAGGTAATGCACCCCGTTGGCGCCGAACATCGGCTGGAACCAGGTGTTGCCGCTGAGGTAATAGGTCGTGCCGTTCTTGGTCACCGCCATCGATCCAGCGGGCAGCGCCGCGTAGCTGACGCCCATCGCATAGCTGGTCGTCGTGGTGGTCACCGTGGTGACGGTCGCGCCAGGGGGTGGCGCGCTGGCCGCCACCGAGCCGGCGGCATAGCCTGACGAATAGGCGGCGCCCGTGCTGGCGCTGCCGGCGGCCACACCGGCCGCATAGGCGTTGTTGCTGGCGGCAGCCGTGTTGGCCGACGCGATGGCCGCTCCCGCGGCCACACCCACCACGGCACCAGCCGCGGCCGCGCAACCGTAGCAGCCCGTGCTGTAGGCCGGCACGTAGGCTGGCGGGTGGTACACGGGATAGGCCCCATAGCCTGGCGGGTGGTAGGCCGTGGCGCCGTAGTAGGTGGTGTGCTCGGCACCTGCACCATAGGCGCCAGCCGTGCTGCCGCCATACACGTTGGTGTGCTCGGTGCCGCCGTACTCGCTGTGCGCCGTGCTGCCGCCGTAGGTGTTGGTGTGCTCGGTGCCTTCGCCGGCGACGTGCGTGCTGCTGCCACCAAAAGCGTTGGTGTGCGAGGTCTCTCCAAAGCTGTGCGAGGTAAAGCCGCCCGCACGGTTGGCGCTGGCCCAGGCCAGGGCCTGGGTCGCGGGCACAAGGGTCGCCACTGCAACGGCAACAACTGCCAATGCCCTTGACGCGGCGGGTTTGCGGATGGGGGAACGGGTGTGTTTCATCACAGCTCTCCTCAGGGGGTCTTGGTCTGCGCAGCGTTGGCCGGCGCAGCCGCAGCTTTGGGTGCGGCCTTCCTGGCCGCAGGCTTTTTGGCAGGCGCGGGCGCGGCCACAGGCTTGGCAAAGCCCATGGGCTGCGCGCCCTTGGCCTTGGCCGAGGCAAAGGTCTCAGGGGCATGGCTCGGGTTCAGTTGCCAGTTGCTCAGTTGCATGTCGTGGCGCAGCTTGAGCGGGTCGTTGGCAAACATCGCGCGAATGCGCCGCGGCAGCTTGTCATCTGTGCCAACCCACATCTGGATGAACACGTCATTGGTGGCCCAGGCCACGGCCTCGGTGGCCACGCCGCCCACCGCGCCGGACGGGCCGATGTAGAAGGCATGCAGCACCTTGTTGGTAAACGCCTTGTAGGGGTCGGGCAGGAGCAGGTCGGTGAAGGGATAGTAGATCGCCGCCTTGTCGTGCGCCTGCTGGAGCGCCGCTTCCAGGGTCGGCGGTGCGTCGGCGATGGCGACCAGGTTGGCCTCCGGCAGGAAGGCCATCATGGTCTTGCCGTCGTAATAGAACTCGTTGGGCGCACCGGCCCCGGACTGCAGCACACGCAGTTTGTCCGGTCGCTGCATCGCCACGTCGTAGCGCACCGGATAGGCCAGCGGCGGACCCAGCTTGCTGGGGTACTCGATGTCGACGATCGCGGTGAAGCCCATCGATCCGGCCCCCGCCAGTTTGGCGCTGGTGGCCTTGATCAGGTCGATCGCACGCTGCTCGATCAGCAAGGGAACGCGCGCCTTTTTGGCCGGTGCGGCCTTGGCCGGCGGGGCGGGCTTGGAGGCGGGGGCGGTTTGGGCCAGCACGCTGCTGGCCAGCAGCAGGCTGGCAAGCGCTGCGACCGTGCGTTGCAAGGGTTTGAGAGTCATGGGCAGGAACTCCGGGCAAAAGAAGACGGGCCATGCGGCCCCGCTTCGGGTGGGAATGGGGTCAGGGGATCATGCCGCAATCGAACATCTTGTTCGAAATGGGGCCTGCCACCTTGTTCATGAAGGCGGTGCGCAACTGCGGGTCGCTCTTGAGCAGACTGATCACGCGCTGTTCTTCAGCGGATTTGGGCTGCTGCTTCTGCGCCCAGAGCTGCTCACAGGTGGAGCTCTGGTACTTCTGGATCACCTTGTCGGCAACCGCGTTCATCAGCGGGAAGTCGGCCAGCGCTGCGCCGGCAAAGCCGAGCGATGCGACGAGAAGAATGGTCTTGCGAATCATGGAAAGCTCCTTTGAAAACGAAAGCAATGTTGAATCGGTGCGTCAGGTGCTCGGTGAGGAGCCAAACGAGGCAGCACCATCGCAGGCGCTGCCTTGGGCTGACCTCTAGTCCTTCTTGACCATGGCCGCGCGAAGCTTGGCGATCTCGGCCGGCGACAACTGCGGCCGGTCCACCTTGATGGTCAGCTTGTTGAGCTTGGCCGTCAGCGCAAACGGCGGCTTGTAGTCGGCATCGTTCACGCCGGTCAGCGAGTCGGAGCCCACGTCGAAGCTCTCGTCCCACTGCAGGATCATCGGCAGCGTCTTTGGCATCTGCTTGGAGGCCACCACCTTGCCATCGACCTTCAGCGTGCCTGTGCCTGGGCGCCCGATGCCGCTGAAGTCGTTGAAGGCCAGTGTGCCGGCTCCCATGCCGTCGTACTTGAAGTCGAATTCGACGGTATGGCGTCCTGGCGCCAGAGCCTCCGTGCCCTCCCACTTCAGGCGCTCCAGATCGACCAGGTTCCACAGGAACACCGGCTTGCCTTTGAGCAGGTAGAAGCCATAGCCGCCAAAGCGTCCGCCGGAGGTCAGGATCATGCCCTCTGCCCCACCCGCCGGCACTTCGATGTCGGCGCTGATGGTGTACGAGGCATTCAGGATGAAGGGCGAGTCGCCCTGCGGCAGGCCGACCATCGGGTGGGTATAGACAAACTCGGTACGCCCGGCGGTGATGTTCGGGCGCGGCGCCACGATGCGCGCCGCCACCGACGCATCCATCGGGAACACCTGGTACTTCTTCGCCTCGGCGATGAACTTCGCCTTCATCTCCTTGACCTTCTGCGGGTACTTCGCCGCGAGGTCCTGCGTCTGGCTGAAGTCCTTGTTCAGGTTGAACAGCTCAAGCGTCTGATTGTTCAGCGGGTCCGGATTCGCCGGGCCGAAGGCATCCCACGGCGCGCGGTTGACCTTGGTGCTGAGGAACCAGCCATCGTCGTACAGCGCCCACTGGCCCATCATCTCGAAGTACTGGGTCTTGTGGCGCTGCGGCGCCTTGGCGTTCTTCGCGTCGAAGGTGTAGGCAAAGCTTGTGCCTTCGATCGGCGCCTGCTTGATGCCATCCACCGCCAGCGGCGCCTTGATGCCGGCCGCCTCCAGGATGGTTGGCACGACGTCGATGACATGCACGAACTGCTCGCGCAGCGCGCCCTTGTCCTTGATGCGCGCCGGCCAGGACACCACCATGTTCTGGTTCACGCCACCCAACGCCGAGGCGTTCTGCTTGAACCACGAGAAAGGCGTGTCGAAAGCCCAGGACCAGCCGGCCGACATGTGGTTGTAGGTCATCTCCGTACCCCACACGTCGTAGAACTTCATCTGCACGTCCACCGGCACCTGCACGCCGTTGAAGAAGGCCACTTCGTTCGGCGTGCCATTGGGGCCACCTTCGGCGCTGGTGCCGTTGTCGCCGTTGATGTAGATGATGAGGGTGTTGTCGAGCTTGCCCAGCTTTTCGAACTGCTGGATCACGCGCCCGATCTCATAGTCACTGTAGGCGGCATAGGCGGCGAACACCTCGACTTGCTTGATGAACAGTTTCTTCTCGTCGGCGCTGAGCTGGTCCCAGGGCTTGAGCATCTGGCTGGGCCAGGGGCCGAGCTGGGTGTCCTTGGGGATCACGCCCAGCTTCTTCTGGTTCGCGAAGATCTGCTCGCGCAGCTTCTCGTAGCCGCCGTCGAACAGCTTCATTGCGCTGATCTTGTCCACCCATTCCTTGGTGGGATGGTGCGGCGCGTGGGTGGCGCCCGGCGCGTACTTGATGAAGATCGGCTTGGACGGGTCGGTCTGGTGCATGCGCGTCATGTAGTCGATCGCGTCATCCGCCATGCCGGTGATCATGTTCCAGCCCGGCTTGCCCTGGAACGGAAAGATCTGCGTGGTGTTGCGGAACAGGTTGGGCTGCCACTGGTTGGCGTCGCCGCCGACGAAACCGTAGAAATACTCGAAGCCCATGCCGGTGGGCCACTGGTCGAAGGGGCCGACCTGGCTGGCCGCAAAGGCCGGCGTGTTGTGGTTCTTGCCGAACCACGAGGTGGCATAGCCGTTGTCCAGCAACATGCGGCCGATGGTGGCCTTGTCCTTGCCGATGATGCTGTTGTAGCCGGGATAGCCCGTGGACTGTTCGGAGATCACCCCGAAGCCGGCCGAATGGTGGTTGCGCCCGGTGATCAACGCGGCACGCGTGGGCGAGCACAGCGCGGTGGAGAACATGCGGTTGTAGCGCAGGCCTTCGCTGGCAAGGCGGTCCATGGTGGGCGTCGGGATCACGCCGCCGAAGGTGCTGGGCACGCCGAAGCCGGCGTCGTCGGTGATGATCAGCAGCACGTTGGGCGCGTCTTTCGGCGGCACCACACGCGGCGCCCACCAGGGCGTGGACTGCAGGGCCCCTTCCTTGATGACGCCGCCGAACCTCGGGTCGGGCGCGGGCAACTGCTTGTTGCTGACAGTCGACGTGGCGCTGGGGCTGCCGCGCACGCCCGTCGTTTGCTGCTGCGCCAGCGCCAGGCCACTGCCCAGACCCGCCGCAGCGCCGACCAGCCAGCAGGCCAGTGTGCGTAGATGCTTGTTCATGAATGCTTTCCTCCGGTTGACGTCCGAAACAGGGCCTTTGATGAGGTCGAAAGACTGCACCAAGCGCCGCAATTTAGCATTGAATAATGACCCTGATTTGACAGAGTACGCCGCGAAATTGATACTTTCCGACATATCTTGTGCAGGCCTCCCATCTTCGACCATGAACACTCCCTTGGAATCGCTCCTTCGTTTGCCTCAGCAGGGCACCATCCGTGCCGCCCCGCTGGCGACCTTGCCCGGAGTGATGCGGGAACTGGGCGTTGATCTGCAGCCGATCGTCGCCGCGCAGGGGCTTTCCTGGCGGGTTTTCGAGGATCCGGACGAATCGATTGCCTACCGGACACTCTGCGCCTTGCTGGCGGCCTGCGTGCGGGCCAGTGGCTGCCCGCATCTGGGCTTGCTGGTCGGGCGCGGGGGGGGCGTATCAACCCTGGGGGCGCTGGGCTATCTGATCCAGAACACCCCGGATGTTCGCACCGCCCTCGACACGCTCATCAGCCACATGGACGTGCACGACCGCGGCGCGGCCCCGACGCTGGAGCTGCGGGCCCATGTGGCCATGCTGCGCTACGACATCTTTCACGCCGATGCCGAGGGCTCGATTCCCGTGAGCGATGCGGCGATGGCGATCTCCCGCAACATCATGCTCAGCCTGTGCGGGCCGGCCTGGAAACCCATGGAAGTCCATTTCCGGCATGCGCCGCCGGAAGATGTGACGCCCTACCGCCAGCTCTTCCAGGCGCCGGTCGTTTTCAATGCGGAACGCACCGCACTCGTCTTTCGCACCCAGTGGCTCTCCACCGCCGTGCCCGGCGCAGACGGCCAGCTGCGGCGCCACTTTCAGGGTTACGTGGACGCGATGGCGAACCGGCTGGAACGCGGGTTCGAAGGCAAGGTCTACGCGACCGTCCAGCGCCTGCTCGTCAAGGACCGCTGCACCCTGGACGCGCTGGCGCTGCAGCTCGGGCTGCAACCCCGGACCCTGAACCGGCGGCTGCAGGACGCGGGCACCAGCTTCCGCGCCCTGCAAAACCAGGCCCGGCACGACCTGGCGCGGGAAATGTTGCGCGACACCACCAGCGACATCGCCGCTATCGCCGGCCTGCTGGGCTACACCAGTGCCAGCGCCTTCGTGCGCGCGTTCGCCCGGTGGGAGGGCCAGCCGCCCGCCGCCTGGCGCAAGACGGCCAGTACGGCCACTTCAGTGAGTACCCACTCGCCGGGCCACCTGGCGTGACGGGCGTCGCGCCTCACCGGCCGGTCAACCCTGGTCTTCCTCGCGCGGCCTGATCCCTTTTGGCGGTACGCGCCGCAGCTTCAAACCCAATGTGATCCGGCGTTCGCGCAGCAGGCGCAGCTGCTGCTCCTGGAATTCCTGCGCCAAGGTCATCAGCACACCGGTGGACCAGGCAAAGCCCAGCAGCCCGGCACTGGCCGTCATGATCTCCAGCAGCCGCCACTCCTTCGGCAGGTTGAGTGCGCTGCCCACCGTGGTGTATTGCAGGCCGGCGAAATAGACCGCCGTGCTGAAGTTCTTGAAGCAGTCCTTCCAGTGGAAGAATCCGGCCCACATCGTCACTTCCGCGATGTGGACCAGCGTGATCAGCCAACTGCCCAGGATGATGCTGGCCATGCCCAACATGAATGAATCCGGTGCGCCGAAGCGTTCCTTGAAACGATTGCAGATATGCAGCGTCGCGAGCATGCCGAAGCCGTGGATCATCAGGCTGATGGCCATCAGCCCGCTGCCCCATATCACCTCTTCAAGGCGGGTGGTGTAAGGGATGACCTGCAGCGTCAGTGTTTCCATGGGCGGGCAAGGGACGACCGTCAAAGCGATCGCTGGATTCTAGAGACCACACAGACTTTGTCGAGCCTGTCGTCTCTGCAGTCGCCACGAGCCCGCGCCTCAGGCCTGCAGCGCCTTCCACATGTCCATGTCGCGCTCGGCGGTCCAGATGCGCGGGTTCTTGATGCCGGTGGCCTCGTCATAGGCGCGGCTCACGTCGAAGGGCAGGCAGTGTTCGTAGATGAACACATGGCCGAACACCGGGTCCATGGCCTTGCGGGTGTGCGCCATCGCGGCCTTGAGGTCCATGCCGGCGGCGGCGGCCTCCTTGCCGGCCTGGAACAGCGTAGTGACCCAGCGCTTTGTGTAGTCCAGCGCCTTGTTGACATCGGCATTCCCTTTCATGGCTTCGCCGCGGCCCGGCACGATGAATTCGGCATTCAGGGCGCGCAGGGCTTCCAGCGTGGCAGGCCACTCTTGCAGCTGGGCGTCGCCGGTGTAGACGCCCGCTTCGTATTCGACCAGGTCGCCACTGAACAGCACCTTTTCTTCTTCCACCCAGGCGATGGTGTCACCACGGGTATGGCCGTACCCGGGGCTCCAGATCTGGACCACGATGCCGCCGAGGTTGATCGACAGCTTGCCCGGCACTTCACCTTTGGTCGCGTCGCCACCGCCGATGACCATGCTCGGCCAGGTCAGTCCCGGCACGGAGTCCGCGCCGCGGAACAGGCGCGGGAAACGCTCCATCTCGCTTTTCATGTCCTGCGCGCCGCGCTCGCGGATCAGTTCCAGCGTGCCTTGGCTGGCGATGATCTCGGTCGCACCTTCGGCGAAATAGGCGCTGGCGCCCAACACGCGCACCGCGTGGTAGTGCGTGAGCAACACGTACTTGATGGGCTTGTCGCTGACGGTGCGAATCTGCTTGATCAGGTCGCGCGCCATGGCCGGCGTGGCGGTGGCGTCACTGACCATGATGAAGTCGTCGCCGATGATGACGCCGGAGTTGGGGTCGCCCTCGGCGGTGTAGGCCCAGCAGTGGGTGCTGAGTTGCTCGAAGGTGATCTTCTTGTCTTCCAGATCGGCCTGGGATGCAAATGCTTTGGACATGGCGGAAATCTCCTGATGGGTGTCAAATGCGAATGGGCTTGATTTTACCTAATCGTAATGAATTACGTATTGGTAAATCAGCTCAGACACTGTGTGCCGCGAACCCTCATTGAGCAAGAACGCACGAGAACCATCGCATTGGGCCCCTTTCGCCCCTTGCCACACCGGGAAGTCAGGCAGCCAGTCCGCGCTCGAGCATGCCGATCACCTCATCGGCAAAAGCCGCATAGCTCATGGGCCCACCGGGGCGCAGCCAGGTGAAGGTCCAGTTGATCATGCCGAACAGCATCATGGTGATGGCGGTCTGGTTTTGCGGATTCAGTCGCTGGGGGTAGGCGCGGCGCAGGGCGCGCATGACGGCGGACACCACGTCACGCTGGCGGTTCAGGATCAGGTCGCGCTGCGACACGGGCGGATCAAAGCCGAGCGCGGGGTCGGGCTCGGCACTCAGGAACTTGGTGTCGTGCAGCAGGGCCACATGGCGGGTGGCCGAGGTTTCGTACTCTTCCAGAAAACTGCGGATCAGCTCGTGCAAAGCGGCGCGGTCGTCGAGGTTGCGTCGCTGGGCGGTGGCCTCCACCTGGGCGATGAGCAACAGCAGGCGCTGGGTGTAGCGGTCCAGCAGGTCGAACAAGATGGCTTCCTTGCTGCCGTAGTAGTGGTACAGCCGCGCCTTGCTGGTGCCGCTGGCGGCGGCAATGTCGTTCATGCTGGCGGCCGGGTAGCTGCGCTCGGCAAAACACTGTGCGGCAATGTCCAGGATCTCGTCGCGCTTGATCTCATGAAAAGCAGATTTGGGGCGGGCCATGTTCTGGATTATCGTAGCGCCATGGCCACGAGAACCCCATCCGTATCCCGCGATTTCGCCGACTATTGTTGCGAGTTGCTCGCCAGCGCCGGACCCTGCGTGGCCCGGCGCATGTTCGGCGGCTGGGGCATATCCACCGACGGGCTGACGCTGGCCATCATCGCGGACCTCGGCGCGGGCGAACGCCTGTACCTCAAGGCGAGCGAGGAGACACGCGGCCGCTACGAAGCCGCGGGTTGCCTGCGTTTTGTCTACGAGGCCAAGGGGCGGGCCATGAGCATGAACTACTACAGCGCCCCGGAAGAGGCGCTGGAATCACCGGCCTTGATGCAACCCTGGGCGCGGCTGGCGCTCGAATGCGCATTAAAAGCAGGCCTTCCCAGCACCCCGCGGTCGCGGCGCGCTACCCGATCGATAGCAAACTCCAAGCCCGCGGGCAGCAGGCTCAGCAAACCGCCGGCCAGCCGGACCCCGGCGCCCGCCGCCGCGCGCAAGGCCACAACGGCCGCGCCGGCCGCCAGACGCAAGTCCAAGGCCGGTTGAGCCACTGCGGCAGGCCAGGCCGCAGGCGCCACGGACGGCTGCCAGTCGATCGCGGCATCCCATTGGCCATCGCGCAAAACAGGCTCCAGCACCACCCGCTGTCCGGCCGCGATCGACAACCGGGCACCGGCTTGCAGGAACAGATCACCCGCGCGGCGTTCGTGCGGCCCATCCAGTGTGATCCAGACGCAGCCCTGCCCGACCCGCAGCACACCCGGCACCTTGGGGCGCAAAGTGGTGGCCTGGCCGCTGGCCAGCGACCAGAAACCGGCTGGCTTGTGCGGCGTGGGCATCAGGGACTGCAGGGCTTCGGACGGGGTTTGCATGGTGATCTCCGGTTGCGTGTTTCGGGAATCAATGATCGCTTTGCCTTCATTGACAGTCCAATGAAAACGCGTCAACCTATTGATTCCATAGACGCATCAATCAACAATGTTTGGAGAACCCCCGACATGCTGCATTCGCAAACCCATTTGCGGACCCGCCCGATCGGTGCCGGGCACCTGCGTGCCTTCGAGGCGGTGGCGCGTCACCTGAACTTCCGCGCGGCCGGAGAGGAACTGGCGCTGACCCAGTCCGCGGTCAGCCGGCAGATCCAGGGGCTGGAGGAGGAGGTCGGCGTGCCGCTGTTCCTGCGCCACACGCGTGCCGTCGAACTCACCAGTGCCGGTGCCCAGCTGCTGCTGGCGGTGTCTCAGGCGCTGCCGCGCGTGGATGCGGCGGTGCGCCAGATCCGCCAGAGCGCCGGCCGGCGCAGCGTCTCGCTGACGACTTTTGCCTCATTTGCGTCGATGTGGCTGATCCCGCGACTGGAGGCCTTCCAGCGTGACCACCCCGACATCGACATTCGCATCGATGCCTCCGACGCCGCGCTGGACCTGGAGATGGCCGACGTTGACATTGCCCTGCGCTACGGTCCGCCGGCGACCATGCCGACGGGCGCCCTGCGCCTGTTCGGCGAACAGCTCACACCGGTGGCCAGCCCCTGGCTGCTGAAATCGTCCGGCACCGGCGGCCTGTGCCTGCGCCGGCCTGAAGACCTGGCCGGCTATGCACTGATCGAGGCCGGCGACGCCAACCGCACACACCTGGAGTGGCTCACCTGGCGACGCTGGCTGCAGGCGCAGCAGGTACCCAAGCTGGAACCCAAGCGCTGGCTGTATTTCAACTATGCCTACCAGATGGTGCAGGCCGCCCTGACCGGGCAGGGCGTGGTGTTGGCACGGCTGCCCCTGGTGGCCGAGAGCATGGCCAACGGCGATCTGGTGGAAGTGTTGCCGGGTTCGCGCATGGACTCACCGATGGCCTACTGGCTCATCGTCGGCCCACGCAGCGCGGCACGCCCGGAAATCCGCGCTTTCTGTGACTGGCTTCAGCAGCAGGCGCAGACCACGCGCGAAACGATCGGCGAGGCTGCGCCCCCCCCATCGGCAGCGAGCCCGGATTGAATCCGCCGGCTCGGTGCGCCGGGTTCAGAGCAGGGCGCCGGGCTTCTCGCCACGCTCGTACACCACATGGGCACGCCCGACGATCAGCTGATCGAGCTTTCCGACCTGCGCAATGTCACGGTTGGTGTAGGGCAGCTTGTGCAGGATGTAGCGCATGGCGTTCAGGCGCGCGCGCTTCTTGCAATCGCTCTTGATCACGGTCCAGGGCGAATCGGCGGTGTCGGTCTCGAAGAACATCGCTTCCTTGGCCCGGGTGTAGTCCTCCCACTTGTCCAGCGAGGCCAGGTCGATGGGGCTGAGCTTCCAGTGCTTGAGCGGGTGGCCTTCGCGTTCCTTGAAGCGGCGGCGCTGCTCCTTGCGGCTGACGCTGAACCAGAACTTGATCAGGTGCACGCCGCTACGCACCAGGTGGCGCTCAAACTCCGGCGCCTGGCGCATGAACTCGGCATATTCGGCATCGCTGCAGAAGCCCATGACCCGCTCCACGCCGGCACGGTTGTACCAGCTGCGGTCGAACATCACGATCTCGCCATGGCTGGGCAGATGCTGCACATAGCGCTGGAAATACCACTGACCCTGCTCGGACGGGGACGGCTTTTCCAGGGCGACCACGCGCGCACCGCGCGGGTTCAGGTGCTCCATGAAGCGCTTGATGGTGCCGCCCTTGCCGGCGGCGTCGCGCCCCTCGAACAGGATCACGATGCGCTGGCCGGTTTCCTTGGCCCAGGCCTGCAACTTGAGCAGTTCAACCTGCAGGCGGAATTTTTCCTTCTCGTAGGTGGAGCGACGCAGAAGGTTCTTGTAGGGATAGCCCCCCTCGCGCCAGTCACCGGCCAACTCTTCGTCCGGGTTGCTCTCTTCTTCGAACTTCTGGCCGCGCCCGAGCAAGGCCTTGCGCAGCACTTTCTGGTCGTCGGACGACGCGCCCTCCAGCAGCGCGCGCAGCAACTGGGCGCGCTCGCCAGGGGTACCCGCTGCATCGGGCTTGACGAGCTCCAACGCCGCGGCGACCGCTTTGTCTTGCGCGGCAAGCGTGGCCCGGTTGACCACAAACTCCTCCAGTGCGCGCGGCCGGGTCGACGGCGCCGTGTCGCCCTGCACCGCCAGGCGGACCGGCTCGCGGTCAACGGGCTGCACCCGCTTGGCGCGTTTGGACGCGGCAGTTCGGGCGGCGGGCTTTCGGGGCTTTGCTTGAGTCATGTGGCGGTTCTTCCCTGGAGGATGAATGAACGAATCCATCGCGCTTGCGGTATCCGGCACGCGAGGACCAAAACTGCGACTGTGCTCCTGTCGCTACGCGGCGGGTTTGATGTTCGTCAAACCCCTGTCACACCGCTGTCATATCGGCCAGACCACGCCGTTGTCATTGAGGATCGCGTCCAGCGGCTGGTCGTGCGCTTCGGGCTCGAAATCGTCCAGGTATCCCTGCGTGTAGCCCAGTCCCACCGTGAACGGCCGGGGTTGCAATGAAGCCAGCGTGCGGTCGTAGAAGCCGCCGCCGTAGCCCAACCGGTAGCCGCCAGGGCCATAGCCCACGCAGGGAACGAACAGCAAGGTCGGCACAATGACTTCGGTGTCCTTGGGCTTGGGAATGCCGTAGGCGTCTTCTTCCATCGGGCAGCCGGGATACCAGGCGTGGAAAGTGAGCGTCTTGTGCTGCTTGTTCACCACCGGCAGGCCAATGCGGCGCAAAGCGGGCTCATCAAGCAACTCGCCGTCCTCCTTCCAGCGGTGCAGGGCCGGCAGCGGGTCGAATTCGCCCTTGATCGGCCAATAGGCGCCGATCACGGTGTCGGGGCGGCCCACCAGCCAGATGCGCATGACGCGCTGAAGCGTTTCTGCCCGGTCCAGGCGGTCCGGCAGGTTCAGGCGCTGCTCGATCAGGGCCTGGCGAAGGGTCTTCTTGGCGTCGGACTTGTCCATAATCTCCACATGCTGTTTTCAATGATTCTGACACCGAAGCCGAATTCGGCGCTGAAAACGCTGCTGTGCGGCGCGCTGGCGCTGTTCTTCGCGATGCCGGCGCCCGCCCAAGGCAAGAGCGACGACGTGCTGCTGGAGATGCAGCAAGCCTTCAAGAAGGGCGACAAAAAGCGCCTCGCTGCCCTGCTGCCGCAAGCCCGTGGCCACGTGCTGGAGCCCTGGGCGGCCTATTGGGAACTGCGTGCCCGCCTGGGCGAAACCTCGGCCCAGGAGGTGCAGGACTTCATGACGCGCTACGCCGGCACCTACCAGGAAGACCGGCTGCGCAACGACTGGCTGCAGCTGCTCGGGCAGCGGCGAGACTGGACCAACTTTGCCGCCGAACACCCCAACTACCGCATGAGCGATGACCGCGAGGTGCGCTGTTACGCGCTGCTCGTCGAACACCTGAAGAATCCGGGCCTGGACGCCCGGCTGGCCGATGAGGTGCGCAAGAACTGGTACGCCCAGAAGGAGGCCGACGACGGCTGCACGGCCGCGGCGGAACGTCTGGTCGGCAGCAAGAACCTCACGCCGCTGGACGTCTGGAAAAAGGCGCGCATGGCCACCGAGGCGAACCGGCCACGCGCGGCGCGCGAAGCGGTGCAGATCGTGGCGCCGGAAGCGACGGGACTGGTGACTGACCTGAACGCGAACCCGGCCAAGTTTCTGTCCACCAAGTACCTCGCCCTGCGCAATGTGCGCAAGGAAATCATCACCCTGGCGCTGATCAAGCTGGCCACCAGCGACACCGACGCGGCCATCGAGCAGCTCAAGGGCAAGTGGGCACCCCAGCTCACGGCCGAGGAACGCAACTGGATCTGGGGCGTGATCGGAAAACAGGCCGCTGGCCGCCTGTCGGATGCCGCGCCCAGTTACTTCGCCAACGTCACCCGGGACGCCGACCTCAACGACGACCTGCTGGGCTGGAAAGTACGCGCCGCGCTGCGCCAAGGCCAATGGCCCGCCGTGCTGGAAGCCACCCGCGGCATGAGCGAAGAAGGCCGCGCCGACCCGACCTGGGCCTACTGGCGCGCGCGCGCCCTGCTGGCCGGCATCCCGGCCGCGGAACGTGCCCTGCTCGACGCCGGCACGCCAGCTGACGCAGGCGCCGCGCCTCCGCGGCACAAGGCTGAATACCAGGAGGCGCGCCAGCTGCTGGAGTCCATCGCCTCGGTGCATGGCTTCTATGAAAAGCTGGCGCTGGAAGAGCTCGGCCAGCGCACCACGGTGCCGCCCAAGCCGCCAGCGCTCACCGCCGCCGAGAAGGAAGCGGCCCGCCAGAACGCCGGCCTGGCCCGCGCGCTGGTTGCGATCCGCATCGGCCTGCGCCCGGAAGGCGTGCGCGAGTGGAACTACAGCACCAACCTGCACACCAAGGGCGGCATGAGCGACCGCGACCTGCTGGCCGCCGCCGACCTGGCCTGCCAGAACGAAATCTGGGACCGCTGCATCAACACCAGCGAGCGCACGAAGTCCGTCATCGACCTGGAGCAACGCTTTCCCATGCCCTACCGCGACGCCGTGGTCAAGCGCAGCCGCGAAATCAACCTCGACCCGGCCTATGTCTACGGACTGATCCGCCAGGAGAGCCGCTTCATCATGGACGCCCGTTCCGGCGTGGGCGCCTCGGGCCTGATGCAGGTGATGCCGGCGACCGCCAAGTGGACGGCCAAGAAGATCGGCTTGGTGAGCTTCACACCCGACCAGATCACCGACCGCGACACCAACATCGCCATCGGCACTGGCTATCTCAAGCTTGTGCTCGACGACTTCGGCGGCTCCATGCCCCTGGCCGCCGCCGCCTACAACGCCGGACCGGGCCGCCCGCGCAACTGGCGCAACGGCCCCACGATGGAAGCGGCGATCTGGGCCGAAAACGTGCCCTTTGCCGAGACCCGGGATTACGTCAAGAAAGTGCTGTCGAACACCACCAGCTACGCCGCCCTGCTGAGCGGCCAGCCGCAGTCGCTGAAGGCCCGGCTGGGGACGGTCGGACCAAAGACCGGGAATGGCACGGGGGACAACACGGATTTGCCCTGAGGGCTGTTCCTGGACTGTCTTTCAAGTCTTTTGCCTGGATTCCCAGCGTGGGATCAGGCAATAGATCCAGGAAAATCACTCCCCCCACGGCAACATCATCGTCACCATCGACAACTTGGCAAATTCCGGCTCGAACTGCTCGATGATCGCCTGCGGGTCGGGGCACAGCAGGCTGTCGGTGATCACGCCGAACTGCACGCCACCGCCGTAGCTCAGGATGGACACGCCGAGGCCGACATCGCCCGAGGCGGGGACCCAGGCCAGGCTTTGCTCCAGCGTGGCACCACAGAAGGTGAGCTTATCGCGCGGGCCGGGCACGTTGGTCATGACCGCGGTGGTTTTCTTGCTGAACAGGTTGAGCATGGCGTCCTGCGCGGGCTTGGCCAGCATGCCGGCCACGGCGAGCAGGCCGTAGGCCATCAGCGGCTGGGTGCCGCCCTTGAGCGCCAGCATGCGGTGGCGCACCTCGTACAGGCGTTCGACCGGGTTGTCGAGGCCGATCGGCAGCACCAGCGGCGCCAGGCCGAAATGGTTGCCGAGCTTCCAGGCGTCCTGGATCGGGCGCAGGTTGACCGGAATCATGGCGCGGATGTCCTTGCCCGCGACCTTGTCGCCTTTGTCGCGCAGGTAGGCGCCGATGGCGCCGGCCACGCAGCTCAGCAGCACGTCATTGACCGAGCAGTTCAGCGCCTTGCCCACGGCCTTGACCTCGTCCAGCGGGATCGGCTGGCACCAGGCCACGCGCTTGGCCGTGCCGGCCTTGCCCTTGAGCCGCGTCCTGGAATCGTCCGTCATCAGCGCCAGCGCCGCGGCGTCGCTGAGCACGTGGTAGGCCACCTTGGCCAGGTCGCTGGAACCACTGAGACCCTTGCCAGGCTCGCGCAGCAGGTGCAGCGAGGCGGCCGCGCCGTCACCGGCCGCGTCCAGCGCCTTGACGGCGGCGTGAGCCAGCGGCTCGACCACGTGGTGGGCGATCCAGTCCTCGGCGCTCTCGGGTGCTGAAGGGGGGCGCACGGGCGGCTCGGTGCCGCCATCGACCATGGACATCGTGACCGCGATCAGCGCAATGCCGTCGGCAATGCAGTGATGGATGCGAACGATCAGCACGCTGGCGGGCTTGCCCTCTTCGTCACGGTAGTTTTCGACCAGGTGCATCTTCCACAGCGGCCGCTTCGGATCGAGCGGCAGAACGGCCAGACGGCCCACCAGGTCCTGCAGGGCTGCTTTCTCCCGGCCTTTGGCGACCCGTGGCAGCCTTTCGCGCACCACATGATCATGAATGTCCAGGTCGGGGTCTTCCACCCAGGTGGCGCCAGCCGGATCTTCGACGACGCGCTGGCGAAAACGCGGGTACTTCAGCATGCGCTGCTCGACCCGCAGGCAGACGGCCTCGTAGTCGACGCGCGGCTTGAGAATCCAGAAACCGAGGATCATCATCAGGTTGGTCGGCGAATCCATGCGCCACCAGGCCCGGTCGACCTTGCTCATGCGCTCGCCTTCATGGGCGCCGATCACTCCAGCGGCGGTCTTCGACATGTTCTCCTGCAGCAGCCGGGCCGCATTCAGTGCGACCTCCGAGGCTGCCGCACCCACCTGGCGGGCGATCAGCAGCAGCGAGTCGTCGGCAGAATTGGGCGGATGCAAGGGTTTTTTCCCTTGCGGCGTTTTGACGATGCGAGTCACCATGATTTCTCTACCCCGAGTTTGGGAAATAACGCTATTCTCCCCCTGCGCCTGCCGTCGAAGGGGATGAAAATCGTACCCCGTCGCCTTGGCGTCCCAATCAATCCACTCATCCACGGAGAACCCCATGGCCACCCTGAAAGCCAAATTCGAAACCGCTGTCGCCAATTCCAAGAACCTGAGCGAGCGCCCCGACAACGCCACGCTGCTGAAGATTTATGCCCTGTACAAGCAGGCCACGGCCGGCGACAACGAAGAAAAGAAACCCGGTTTCACCGACATGGTCGGCCGCGCCAAGTGGGATGCGTGGAACAAGCTCAAGGGCACGTCCGACAAGGACGCGATGCAGCAGTACATCGACCTGATCGAATCGCTGAGCTGAAACGGCCGGGCACCCTCGTGGTGCCCTCAGGGAAGTTCACTCCAGGGTGATCTTCGCACCTTGGATGACTTTGCCCCAGTAGACCAGTTCCTTCTTCGTGAAGTCGCCGAGTTGCTGCGGCGTCATCTGCTCCACGTCGGTGCCCGATTCGCCGGCCTTGCGGCGAATCTCCGGCGAAGCCAGGATCCTGTTGATCTCGGTGTTCAAAACCTGCACCACGTCCGCAGGCGTGCCAGCAGGGGCAAACAGCGCAAACCACGAGTCCAATTCGTAGCCTTTGAGACCCTGCTCGGCCGCCGTGCCCACGCCGGGTAGGGACGCCAGCCGCTGCGCACTGGTCACAGCAATGCCCTTGAGCTTGCCGCCCTGGATCTGACTGACGACACCGGCCGGCGTGGTGATGAAGATGTCCACCTGCCCGGCCATCAGGTCCTGCACCGCCGGGCCGGACCCACGATAGGGAATATGGGTGATGAAAGTGCCCGTGAGCTGCTTGAACAGTTCGCCCGCGATGTGCTGGATCGATCCATTGCCGCTGGAGGCGTAGTTCAGCTTGCCGGGGTTCGCCTTGGCGAAGGCGATCAGCTCCTTGAGGTTGTTGACCGGCAGTTTCGGGCTCACCGCGATGACCTGCGGCGCACGGGTCATCATGGCCACCGGTGCGAAATCCTTGACCGGGTCCCAGCCGGACTGCTTGAACAGATGCGGGTTGCCGACATGGTAGCCACTGTAGGAGACCAGCAGCGTGTAGCCATCGGGCTTGGCGCGGGCCACGTACGCATTGCCGATGTTGCCCGACGCACCCGGCTTGTTCTCCACCACCACCGGCTGGCCCAGCGCGCGCGATAACGGCTCGACAACCAGGCGCGCGGTGAAGTCGGTGGAGCCACCGGGCGCAGTGGGCACGACCAGCGTGATCGGCCGTTGCGGGTATTTGCCCTGGGCGAAGGCCGACGGGCTGGCAAGCAAGGACGCGCCGCTGAGGGCAGCAAGCTGGGCAAGAAGGTGACGGCGTTGCATGGAAGTCTCCTGGTTTTCTTGTGGATGTTGTGCTGAGCCGGCGTCAGGCCAGCTCGGAAATCTCGATCAGGTTCAGGTCCGGGTCGCGCACGTAGACCGAACGGATCTTCTGTGTGGCACCGGTGCGCAACACCGGGCCTTCGACGATGGGCCAGGCGGCTGTGTTCAGGCGCTCGATCACCTGCGCCAGCGGCACGCTGGCGATGAAGCACAGGTCCAGCGCGCCGGGCACCGGCAGGTGGGCCTTGGGCTCGAACTCCCGGCCGCGCACGTGCAGGTTGATCTTCTGGTGGCCGAACTTGAAGGCCTTGCGCTCCACCGGCGGCGTGCCACCGATGAAGCTTTCCAGGGTCATGCCCAGCACCCGCGTGTAGAAGTCCACGCAGGCGGCCTCGTCAAAGGTCGTCAATACCAGGTGGTCCAGATGGTCAATCATTTGAAGGTCTCCTTGAGTTCAGCCACACTGGCGGGGGCCGGATGCAAGTCCGTGATGCGCCCGGCCTTGGCCACCTGCCCCGGCACTTCGTGGCCGACGATCTGCGGCATCTGGCGCGCCACGGCCAGCAGCCGGTGCAGGTCGATGCCGGTGTCAAATCCCATGGCGTCGAGCATGTGGATCGCGTCTTCGCTGCTGATGTTGCCGCTGGCGCCCGGTGCGTACGGGCAGCCGCCCAGACCGCCCAGTGAGCCGTCAAAGCGGGTGATGCCGCCCTGCACGGCGGCCAGCACGTTGGCCAGTCCCATGCCGCGCGTGTTGTGGAAATGCAGGGTGAGCTGCAGCGCGGCAAATTCCTTCTGCAACGCCTCGACCCGGCGCGCCACCTGCGCCGGATGCGCCATGCCGGTGGTGTCGCAGATCGTCAGCCCCCTGACCCCGAGATCGGCAAAACGCCGGGCAAAGCCCAGCACCACGTCTGGCGGCACCTCGCCCTCCATCGGACAGCCGAAGCAGGTGGACAGCGACACATTGATCGGGGTGCGGCCATCCACCGCGCGGATCACCCCGGCCAGCGCCGCAAAGCTGTGCTCGCGCGGCATGCGCAGGTTGGCCAGGTTGTGGGTCTCGGAGGTGGACATCACCAGGTTCAGCTCGTCCGCCCTCGACTCCAACGCGCGTTCAGCCCCGCGCAAGTTGGGCACCAGCACGGTGTATTCGACGCCCGGCACGCGCCGGATGCGGCCCATGACCTCCTCGGCGTCACGCAGCATCGGGATGGCTTTCGGCGATGTGAACGAGGTCACCTCGATCTTGGCGTAGCCGCACCCGCTGAGTTCGTCGACCAGCGCGACCTTGACGTCGGTCGGGATGAACGCGGGCTCGATCTGAAACCCGTCGCGCGTGGCGACTTCATTGAAGTAGATGCGGGTCATGAGGATGTGTCTCTGGAAGCGATGCAGGCCGGTTCAGGCGCCGGCCACGATGCCCTGGTCCTTCAGCGCCTGGATCTGCGCGGGCGTGAGCCCGATCTCGCGCAGCACGGCATCGGTGTCCTGCCCGATGGTCGGTGCGTTGCGACGGTGGCCCCCAGGCGTGCGCGAGAGCTTGGGCGTGATACCGGGCACGGCCAGCTCGGTGCCGTCGTCCATGTGCACGTGGTCGATCATGCCGCGCGCCTGGTAATGCGGGTCCTTGGCGATATCAGCCACGGTGTAGATGCGCCCGGCCGGCACGGCGGCGGCATCCAGGGACGCCAGAACTTCGTCCACCGTGCGTTGCGCGGCCCAGGCACCGATCGCGGCATCGATCTCCGCCACGCGCGCCACGCGCCCGGCGTTGTCGGCCAGCGCCGGATCACGGCCCAGGTCGTCCCGGCCGATCGTGGCCATCAACCGCTTGAAGATGCTGTCGCCGTTGCCGGCGATCAGTGCATAACCGCCGTCGCTGCAACGGTAGGCGTTGCTCGGCGCGATGCCGGGCAGTGCGCTGCCGGCGGGCTCGCGCACCGCTCCGAACGCACTGTACTCGGGCAGCAGGCTTTCCATGCAATTGAAGACCGATTCGTACAGCGCGACATCGATCACCTGGCCCTGTCCGCTGGTGTGACGCTCCTGCAGCGCCAGCAGGATGCCGATCACGCCGTGCAGCGCGGCCAGCGTGTCGCCGATGCTCACGCCCACGCGCACCGGCACGCGACCGGGCTCGGCGGTCAGGTGGCGCAGGCCGCTCATGGCCTCGGCCACCACGCCGAATCCGGGCTTGTCACGGTAGGGGCCGGTCTGGCCGTAGCCGCTGATGCGCAAGATGATCAGGCGCGGGTTGAGCGTCAGCAGCGGCTCGGGGCCCAGGCCCCAGCCCTCCATGGCGCCGGGGCGGAAGTTCTCGATCAGCACATCCGCGTCTGTGGCGAGGCGACGCACGATGTCCTGCGCGGCCGGGTCTTTCAGGTCCAGCGCCACCGAGCGCTTGTTGCGCGATTGCACCTGCCACCAGACCGAGGTGCCGTCTTTGAGCAGCCGCCATTTGCGCAGCGGGTCGCCCGCGCCGGGGGTTTCGATCTTGACCACATCGGCGCCGAAATCGGCCAGCGTCTTGGCCGCGAACGGCCCGGCGATCAGTTGCCCGAGTTCGAGGACTTTGAGGCCGGCAAGCGGGCCGGCGGCCGGGGCGGACGGTTCAACATTTGGGGCTTGCATGGCGGCGCAGTGTGCCGCGGCCCCTTTGGCGCGTCCATTACCGTTTGCGGGGGCTAGGTTTCGCCGTTGGCGAAGGCTCGACCATGAAGTTCACCAGCGACGCCACACCGGCGTCGTCCCGCCCCGTCACCGTGGCGACCAGCAGCCGTCGCCGCGCCCACTCATCGGCCAACGGTCTCGAGGTGAGTTTGACGGCGCGCACGATCGGCAGCGCCGCGGCCGCCGGCAGCACGGCAATGCCCAGACCCGACGCCACCAGATGGCAGACCGCGTCAAAGCTGCGCACCTGCATGCGCAGTCGAAGCGGCTTGCCCGCCGCCAGCGCGGCTTGCTGTTGCTTCTGCAGCATGGCAGCACCCGGGTTGAGGCCGATCCAGTCCTCGTCCAGCGCCTCGGAAAACGGCAGCGGCGTGCGGGCGCCGGCCAGGCGATGGCCGCGTGGCAGCACCAGTACCAATTGATCGTTGCGAAACACCCGAGCCGACAGCCCGGCGATATCGGGCCCCTCGACAAACACGCCGATGTCGGCCCGTCCCTCGCGCAACGAGGTCACCACGGCCTCAGACACCTGTTCCTCCAGATCCACGCGCAGCCGCGGATGCAACTCGGCATAGCGCGCCAGCAGCGGCGGCAGGAACTGGTTGATCGCCGCGGTACTGGCGCACAGCCGGATGTGGCGGGCGATGCCCTGCTGGAGATCGGCCAGTTCGGCGCCGACCTGATCCAGCGTCTGCAACAACGTCAGCCCGTGCTTGACGAACACCCGCCCCGCCGCGGTGGGCAACAGGCCGCGCGCGTGACGTTCAAACAGGATGCATCCCATGGCCTCTTCCAGTTCGCGGATGCGCCGGCTGGCGGCGGCCAGTGCCAGATGCGACGCCCGCGCCGCGCCGGTCAGACTGCCGGTCTGCGCGCAGGCCACCGCCAGACGGACCGACACGAAGTCAAAGCGGGCAAGGTTCACCATGGGGTGCGCCAGCGTCACGACGCCGCGGGGCCAGGGGACCTCAGGCCTTTGGCTTTCGCCCGGCCGGCTTCTTGGCCAGCAGGGTGTCGAGGTTCTTGACAATCTCGCGCTCGATCTTGTCGCGGAAAGCGCCCAGCAGGAAGCCAAGTTTGGCGTCGAGCTCGAACGCGTGGGGCATCACCTTGAGCGTGCCAGAGACGCCCGAGCGCTTGAAGGTGACTTCGTCCACGCTGGCGCCTTCCTCATAGGTGCATTCCATGCCGAATTCGTCTTCGACCTGCTCGGCCCAGGCGTATGCCACCTTGCGCGCGGCGGCATGGCCGAGATGGTGCTCGCGGTGGATGTGGATGTGGGACATGGGTTCACTCCTTCAGCGCGCGCCGGCGCTCTTCACGGGACAGGCCCGCCAATTGGTTGACCGCATCATAAAACCGACGCCACCCTTGCGGGGTGTCGCCGCCTTCGCGCTCGAAAAGCCGCATGAATCCGGGAACCAGCTCATCGTACGTGGCCTGCGAGACAAAGCTCGCATTGTTGGCGCCAGAAACCCAGGCGTCCAGCCGCCGGTAGGCCGACGGATCGCCACCCCAGCCCGCGCGCAGCGCCGCGTAACGCGCACGGAAACCGTCCATGACTTCCTTTTTCATAGCAAGATATGACCGATCCATGCTGGGATCTGTCGACTTTTTCTCAAAAATGGCGGCCAGCTCGCCGCGTGTCTGGCGAACCAGCCCACGAAAGGCCTGTCGCCGGGCCTCCAGGGCCGCGTCCGCCTCGCGCGCGGCCGCACTGCCGTGAAGGGCCAGCCAGCGCCGGCCGCCCAGGCGCTCCACGGCGGTGGCGAACGCTTCGTTGAACGAGGAGTCGTCCCTTACGTAGATCAGCTGATGCGACAGCTCATGGAACACCAGCCGCGCCAGTTCGCCATCCGGGTAGTTGATAAAGGTGTTCAGCAACGGGTCGCCGCCGGCCCAGTTCAGCCAGCCCAGCGTCGAATACGCCGGAACGCCCTGCACGATCACCTCCAGCCCCTCGGCCTGCAAAGCCTGCGCCTCGGCGCGCGCCTCGGCCTCGCTGAAATAGCCGCGGTAGCTGGCACAGCCGATCACCGGATAGCACCAGGTCTTCGCCACCAGCGCGTCGGGAGGTGCCGCCACCACGCTCCAGACCGCGGCCGGCCGGTGCAGATCGGCATAGCGGTGGTAGCTGGCGTTGTCGGGCAAGAGAAGTTCGTTGACCGCGAAGCGGCGAATGTCCTGGCTCTGCGCCAGCCGCTGTCGCAAGGCGTCGGAGGTCTGCGGGTCCGCGATCACCTCCGACACTGGGCGAGCGGCGGCCATCAGCGACAGGTGGCCGTTGACCGCTTGTGCGTAATAGCCTGCCGAGGTGCAACCCGTCAGCAGGGCGCTGAGCAATGCCAGCCCGGCCACGCGATGGGCGCGCTCCCGCCACCCCCCCTTTTCAGGGGATGGCCGAACGCGCGGGGCGATCCTAGACTGGGGCGGTTTCAAACTGTCACACCAAATCAACAAGGAATTCCTCATGAAAAAATCGACCCGCCATCTGGCCACCTGGGCCGCCGTGGCTGGCTTCGGCCTGCTGTTGAGCGCTTGCGGCGATGGTGCCGACCCGGCGACCACCGATAGCACAACCACCCCGACCGCACCCGCCACTCCCACGAGTCCGACGGCCCCCACGGCGACCGGCGCCAGCGGGACACTGACGATTTCCTCGGCGTCGCCCGCGACACAGAACGGCACCATCGATTTTGGCGCCTCCAATGTGCTGGCAGCCAATACCGCGCTCACTACCGTCTCGCCGGCCGGCATCGACTACTGCGACATCACCTACGCGGCCACTTCGTCATCCGGATCTCGTTATGAAATCAAAGTGTATTTCCGCCGCAGCGACCAGAAGGTATTGAACGCCAGTTTCTTCAAGACCGACTTCAGCTGGGGCATCGGTGAGAGCAATCTGGCCGCCGGCATCACGGCTGGTGTGTCGGTCAACCTGGCCGCGCGCAGCATCACGTTTGCCAACAAGGTCCTGAATGGCTTCTCGGGTACCGATGTGGGCACCGTGAACGGCACGGTGACCTTCCCGGCCCATACGACAGTGCCGGCCTGCGGCACCTGATCAGAGCCCGGCCACCTCCACCAGGCAGTCGTAGAACACCGGCGCGCGCCCAAGGTCGGTGAGCTTCTGGCTCGTGACTTCGTTGACATTGGTGCCATTCAGGCCCAACTTGCGCCACCAGATGCCCAGGCCATTGACAACGCCGGAGCGGGCGCGGGGCGAGACAGTCGCCTTGCAGTGGTAGCTGCCCCGGTCGTTGAACACCCGCACCACATCGCCGGTGGCAATGCCGCGCGCGACGGCGTCGGCCTCGCTGATCTCCAGCACGGGCTCGCCCTCGATGTCGCGCAGGCTTTGCACGTTCACGAAGGTGGAATTCAGGAAGTTACGCGCCGGCGGCGAGATCATGGCCAGCGGATAGCGGTGGTCGCTGCCGGCCGGCTCGTGGTTGGGCAGGTGGTCCGGCAGCCCGTCCAGCCCCTGCGCGGCCAGTCGCGCGCTGAAGAACTCGCAGCGACCGGATGGCGTGGGAAAGCCTCCCCGAGCAAACGGCGCGTCAGGGATCGGCAGCGTGGCAAATCCCTTTTCCAGCAAGTCGTCGAACGGCACCGCGTCGCCGAACGCGGTGCGGCACAGGGTTTCGTCGTCTTCGGAAAAGCACGGATCGGCGAAACCCATCCGAGCGGCC
Organism: Candidatus Skiveiella danica; assembly: GCF_022705245.1. Classification (NCBI taxonomy): domain Bacteria; kingdom Pseudomonadati; phylum Pseudomonadota; class Betaproteobacteria; order Burkholderiales; family Comamonadaceae; genus Candidatus Skiveiella; species Candidatus Skiveiella danica. Next base: position 70,372 of record NZ_JAKJEW010000006.1, read on the forward strand.
AGTGCGCGGAAGATGTCGGCGTTGGTGCGCGCCTGTCCCACTGGCGCAATGGCGGGCCGGTTCAGCAGCACGTCGGTGTGGCCGTAGCTGAGGTGGATATCCCAGTGCTCCAGCTGGGTGGTGGCCGGCAGGATGTAGTCGGCATAGTCGGCGGTATCGGTCTGGAAATGCTCCAGCACCACGGTGAAGAGGTCTTCGCGCGCAAAACCCTGCACCACCTTGGCGGATTCGGGCGCCACCGCCACCGGGTTGCTGTTGTAGACGATCAGCGCCTGGATCTTCGGTCCGAAGTCGCTTGACGCCTCGCGCAGAAGGTCGTCGCCAATGGTCACCATGTTGATCGTGCGCGGCCGGCGCGCGCCCAGCAGGTCCGGCCGGTGCAGGGCTGCGCGGTCGATCGGGAAATGGCCGGAACTGCTCAGCAACGCGCCGCCGGCGCGATGCCGCCACGCGCCGATGAGCGCAGGCAGGCCGGCGACGAGGCGTGCCGCGTTGCCCCCCCCACGCACCCTCTGCATGCCGTAGTTCAGACGGATGGCGGCAGGGCCCAAAGTGCCATAGTCGCGCGCCAGCGCAATGATCTGCTGCACCGGTATGCCGCAGACCTGCGCCGCGCGCTCAGGCGACCATTGCAGCGCGCGCTCGCGAAGCGCCTCCCAGCCCAGCGTGTGGGCGGCGAGGTAATCGGTGTCGAGCCAGTCGTTGCGCACCAGCTCATGCATCAGTGCCAGCGCCAGCGCACCGTCGGTGCCTGGGCGCAGGGCGATGTGTTCGTGGCACTTGTCGGCCGTTTCGGTGCGGCGCGGGTCGATGCAGACGATGCGCGCGCCGTCTCGCTTGGCCTGCTGCACATGGCGCCAGAAATGCAGGTTGCTGGCAATCGAGTTGCTGCCCCAGATCAGGATCAGCTTCGACTCGGCAAAGAACTCCACTTTCATGCCGACCTTGCCGCCAAGCGTCTGCAACAACGCCTCGCCGCCGGCAGCGGCGCAAATGGTGCGATCCAGCTGCGCCGCACCCAACCGGTGGAAGAAGCGCGCTGCCATGCCCTCGCTCTGCACCAGTCCCATGGTGCCGGCATAGCTGTAGGGCAGTATCGCTTCGGGCTCGCGTGCGGCAATGGCGTTGAGGCGCGCGGCAATGTCGTCCAGCGCTTCGCTCCAGCTGACCGGATCGAACTGCCCGCTCCCCTTGGGACCCACCCGCCTGAGCGGTTGAAGAATGCGCTCGGGGTGGTAGGTTCGCTCCGTGTAACGTGCCACCTTGGTGCACAGCACACCGCCCGTGTGGGCGTGGTCCGGATTGCCTTGCACACGGATGGCGCGGCCCTCCTGCACCGTGGTCAGCAGTGCGCAGGTGTCGGGGCAATCGTGGGGGCAGGCGCCGCGCACGACGTGCGATTCAGCCGGTGGCAGGATGGCGTGGGTCATGAATGGCCTAAAGTACGGGGGTGAATTCTTTCACAGTGGCACGTTTTCGTGCGACCACCACCTTGAACCCATCCCGCGCCATGACCCCAACTCCCCTCAACCGTCGCCAGTTCTCCATCGCCACCGGTGCTGCCTTGGTGGCCGGCTTCCACACCGCGCAGGCGCAGGAAGAACGCATCGTGCTCGGCCAGTCTGCGGCTTTCACCGGGCCCGCCGCACAGCTCGGCATCCAGTTTCACGCGGGCGCCAAGCTCTACTTCGACCTGCTCAATGCCCAAGGGGGCGTGGGCCGGCGCGCCATCGAAATCCGCCAGCTCGACGACGGCTACGAGCCCGACCGCTGCGTGGCCAATACGAAAAAGCTGATCGACGACGACGTGTTTGCCCTGTTCGGTTACATCGGCACACCGACCAGCGTGGCCGCGCTGCCGCTGGCCACCAAGGCGCGCATGCCCTTCTTCGCGCCGTTCACCGGCGCCATGGCCCTGCGCGACCCGTTCAGCAAGACGACCTTTCACCTGCGAGCGTCCTACAACGACGAAACCGCGCTGATCGTCAAGCAGCTCACCAACCTGGGCCTGAAGAAGATCGCCGTCTTCTACCAGAATGACGCCTACGGCAAGGCCGGCCTGGACGGCGTGACCCTGGCACTGGCCGCACAGAACCTCAAGCCGGTGGCGCTGGCCACGGTGGAACGCAACTCGGTCGACGTGGCCGCCGCCGTCGCGACGATCAACGCGGCTGCGCCCGACGCGGTGGTGCAGATCAGCGCCTACAAGTCCTGCGCCGCCTACATTCGCGCGGCGCGCAAGGCCGGCTTTGGCGGCACGTTCTACAACGTGTCCTTCGTCGGCACGCAAGCCCTGGCCGACGAGCTGGGCAAGGACGGCGCCGGCGTGGTGGTGTCGCAAGTGGTGCCCTCACCCTACAACGCGGCGCGACCGATCGCGCGCGAGTTCGTCGACGCGGCCAAGAAGGCCGGCAACGTGCAGCCCAACTTCTCCAGCATGGAGGGTTACCTGGCCGCCAAGGTGTTTGCCGAAGGGCTTCGCCGCGGCGGCAAGCCCAATCGCGAGTCGCTCATCGGCGGGCTGGAGTCCATCAACGACCAGTCGTTCGGCGGCTTTGCCGTGACCTTCTCGCCGACCAACCACGTGGCCTCGAAGTTCGTCGAACTCTCCATGCTGACCGGCGACGGTCGCGTGCGCACCTGACGAGCCGCAGGGACGAAGGAACCCGGCCCGCCCAGAGCCATCAGGCTCACGCGATGGCGCGGCTGGCCGCCAGACCTCGCATGAAGGCCTCGCAGCGCGCCAGCTGGTCCAGGCTCGCGTACTCATCCGGCTGGTGCGCCTGCGCGATGTGACCGGGCCCACACACCACGGTGGGAATCCCTGCGTTTTTGAACAAACCGGCTTCGGTGCCGAATGCCACCAGCGTCGTGCCCTTTTCACCGCTGAGGCGCTGCGCGAGGCGCGTCACCGGGTCGTCCACCGAGCCCAGAAAGCTGGGGATCTCACAGATCGTCTCGAAACGGAAGCCCGCATCGGGCGCCACGCGCTGCATCCCCGGCTCCAGCGCGCGCGCCTGGTCCAGCACGGCCTGCTGCATGGTCCGCACATCGGCGGTGGGCAGGTCGCGGAACTCGTAGCGGAACTCGGCATCGCGCGGCACCACGTTGTCGGCGATGCCGCCATGGAACTGGCCCACGCTGGCGGTGGAAAACGGCACGTCGAAACCCTCGTAGCGTGGCTCGTTGTCCTCAAAGCCCTCGGCCATGTCGCGGATCTTTCCGATCAACCGGGCAGCCATCTCGATCGCGTTGACCGACTGCGGCGTAAGTGAAGAATGCGCCTCCTTGCCGCGCACGCAGCAGCGGTAACGGTACACGCCCTTGTGGGCGATGGCCGGCACCATGCCGGTGGGCTCGCCGATGATGCAGGCCAGCGGCCGTATCCCCGCGTCGCGAAGGTCGGCGATCAGCTCGCGCACACCGAAGCAGCCGACCTCTTCGTCATAACTGAACGCGAAGTGGATGGCGAACGGCGCCGCGCTGTCCAGAAACGCCTGCGCGTTGGCCAGGGCCAGGGCGATGAAACTCTTCATGTCGGCCGACCCGCGGCCATACAGGCGCCCGTCCTGCACCGCAGCGGACAGGGGATCGACCGTCCAGTCCTGGCCGTCCCACGGCACAGTGTCGGTGTGGCCCGAAAGGATCACCCCTGCCGGCTTGCCTTCGCCGAGCGTGGCGAAAAGGTTGGCCTTGGTCTTGTCGGCATTGAAGGTCAACCGGCTGGTGACGCCGAGTGTGCGCAACGCGTCGCGCACAAAATGGATGAGCTCCAGGTTGGAGTTGGCGCTGACCGTGTTCATGCGAACCAGTTCCTGGGCGAGAGCGAGTGCTTGCGGGGAGATCATTCACGGATTTTCAGGGAAATCCCTGTGACGCGCAGGCGGCATGCACAAGGACCGCAGTCTGGCTAGACTGTGGTCATGAAAATCATCGACTCCCTCGTGACCGAAGCGGCCGGCATTGCCGCCATCCGCCGTGACATCCACGCGCACCCCGAACTCTGCTTCGAGGAACGGCGAACCGCCGATATCGTCGCAAGGAAACTGACCGAATGGGGCATCCCGATCCACCAGGGCCTGGGCAAGACGGGCGTCGTGGGCATCGTGCAAGGTCGCGATGGCGGCGCCTGCGGGCGTGCCGTGGGACTGCGGGCCGACATGGACGCCCTGCCGATGCAGGAGTTCAACACCTTCGACCACGCCAGCCGGCATGCGGGAAAGATGCACGCCTGCGGCCATGACGGCCACACCGCCATGCTGCTGGCTGCAGCGCAGCATTTCTCGAAGAATCGCCAATTCGACGGCACGGTGTACCTCATCTTCCAGCCGGCCGAGGAGGGCGGCGGCGGCGCCCGCGAGATGATCCGTGACGGTCTGTTCAAGCAGTTTCCGGTGGAAGCCGTCTTCGGCATGCACAACTGGCCCGGCGAAAAAGTGGGCAATTTCGCGATCGCGCCCGGTCCGGTGATGGCGTCGAGCAACGAGTTCAAGATCACCATCCGCGGCAAGGGCAGCCACGCAGCCCTCCCGCACAACGGCATCGACCCGGTGCCGATCGCCTGCCAGATGGTGCTGGGTTTCCAGACCATCATCAGCCGCAACAAGAAGCCGATCGACGCGGGCGTGGTCAGTGTGACCATGATCCACGCCGGCGAAGCCACCAACGTGGTGCCCGATTTCTGCGAGCTGCAAGGCACGGTGCGCACCTTCAGCATCGAGGTGCTCGACCTGATCGAAGCCCGCATGAAACAGATCGCCGAGCACACCTGCGCGGCCTATGACGCCACCTGCGAGTTCGAATTCGTGCGCAATTACCCGCCCACCATCAATTCCGCGCCCGAGGCAGAGTTTGCCCGCCAGGTGATGAACGACATCGTGGGGGCGGATCATGTGATGGTGCAGGAGCCGACCATGGGCGCCGAGGACTTCGCCTACATGCTGCAGGCCAAGCCCGGCGCTTACTGCTTCATCGCCAATGGCGACGGCAGTCACCGCGAGATGGGCCATGGCGCGGGACCTTGCATGCTGCACAACCCGAGCTACGACTTCAATGACGACCTGATCCCGCTGGGGGCCACCTACTGGGTGCGCCTGGCCGAGCAGTGGCTGGCTTCGCCGCGCCCCCACCGCAGCGGAGGTGCCGCATGATCCCCATCCCCGCCGCCTTCTCGGGCAGCTACGCCGAGGCGCGCACCAAGTTCCTGGAGGGCGCCGCTTCGCTGGGACTTCGCATCCACTCCCATCTGCATCCGCTGAAAGGGCGCGACGGCGAGACCCTGGCCATGGACGTGGTGCGTGACGGCCCCGCCGACGCCGACCGCCTGCTCATTGTCAGCAGCGCCTGCCATGGCGTGGAAGGCTATTGCGGCAGCGGCGTCCAGGTGGCCGCATTGGCTGACGCCGATTGGCGCGAAAAAGCCCGCGCCCAGGGCGTGGCCGTGCTCTACATTCACGCGTTGAACCCGTACGGTTTCTCGCACATCCGGCGCGTGACCCAGGAAAACGTGGATCTGAACCGCAACTTTCACGACTTTTCGCAGGTCCTGCCGGTCAATTCCGCGTACCGGGACGTGCAGCCGCTGCTGCTGCCCGAACACTGGCCGCCCGGACCGGAAAACCTGGCGGCAACTGCGGCTTTCATCGCCGAGCGCGGCATGCCGGCATTCCAGGCCGCCGTGTCCGGAGGCCAGCATGAATTTCCCGACGGCCTGTTTTTTGGCGGCACCGCGCCCACCTGGAGCAACCAGACTGTGCGCACCGTGCTGCGACAGCACGCGGCGGGCGTGAAGCGTCTGGGCTGGATCGATCTGCATACCGGGCTGGGTCCGAGCGGCCACGGCGAGCGCATCTTCGCGGCGCGTGACGATGCCGCCACGCTGGCGCGGGCGCGGGCCTGGTGGGGCGATGCGGTCACCTCGATGTACGACGGCTCGTCCACCTCGGCGCGCCTGACGGGCCTGATGTGCTTTGCTGCGTACGACGAATTCCCGCAGGCCGAATACACCGCGATCGCGATGGAATACGGCACCCAACCGCTTCCCGAGGTGATGGATGCGCTGCGCGGCGACCACTGGCTGCACCTGCACCCCGAGGCTTCGCCCGAGTTGGCCAGGCAGATCAAGCAGAGGATGATGGATGCCTTCTACACGGACACCGATGCCTGGAAGGGGCAGATCGTCAGCCAGGCGCGGCAGGCGATGTTCCAGGCGGTGGACGGCTTGAGTTCCTGATCTTCCTGGACGTTTCCCAGCGCCAGGAACGCACCCCCTTCAGTCCGCGCTCTGCTGCAGCGCCCACATGGAGGCGTAGCGACCCTGCCTCGCCAGCAGTTCGGCGTGCGTGCCGCGCTCGATGATGCGCCCGGCCTCCATCACCAGGATTTCGTGGGCATCCACCACCGTGGACAGCCGGTGCGCGATCACCAGGGTGGTCTTGTTCTGGGCCACGCTCTGCAGTTCGGTCTGGATGGCGCGTTCGTTGGCCGAGTCGAGCGCCGAGGTGGCCTCGTCGAAGATCAGGATCGGCGGGTTCTTCAGCAGGGTGCGGGCGATGGCCACGCGCTGCTTCTCGCCGCCGGAGAGCTTCAGGCCGCGCTCACCCACGATGGCATCGTAGCCCTTGGGCGTGGAGACGATGAAGTCGTGGATGTGCGCGGCGCGGGCGGCGGCCTCGACCTCGGCGCGGCTGGCGCCAGGGCGGCCGTAGGCGATGTTGTATTCCACCGTGTCGTTGAACAGCACCGTGTCCTGCGGCACGATGCCGATCGCCTGGCGCACGCTGGACTGTGTCACCACCCGGATGTCCTGCCCCGCGATCGAGATCTGACCCGTCTGTGCGTCATAGAAGCGGAACAGCAGCCGCGCCAGCGTCGACTTGCCCGAGCCCGACGGTCCGACCACCGCCACGGTCTGCCCGGCCGGAATCTCGAAGCTGATGTCGTGCAGGATGGGCCGCGCCGCGTCGTAGGCAAAGCTGACGTGGTCGAAGCGCACGCTGGCATCGACCGCGCCGGCCTGCGGTCCGCCCGCGCCGGACAAGGGCCGGATCACCAGGGGCAGTGCGCCGGGGGCATCCGCCACCTCGCGCTCCTTTTCCATCAGCGTGAACATCTTGTCCAGGTCGGTCAGGCTCTGCTTGATCTCGCGGTAGATCACGCCCAGGAAGTTCAGCGGGATGTAGAGCTGGATCATGAAGGCGTTGACCATGACCAGGTCGCCCAGCGTCATGCGCCCGTCCACCACGCCCTGCGTGGCGCGCCAGAGCATGGCCACCAGGCCCACGGCGATGATGAGCTGCTGGCCCAGGTTGAGCATGGACAGCGTGCTCTGTGCCTTCAACCGTGCGCGGCGCAGGCGCTCCAGGCTTTCGTCGTAGCGGCGCGCCTCGAAGCCTTCGTTGTTGAAGTACTTGACCGTCTCGTAGTTCAGCAGCGAGTCCACCGCCTTGGTGTGCGCCGCCGAATCGAACTCGTTGGCCTGGCGGCGAAATTTCGTGCGCCACTCGGTGACCCAGACCGTGAAGGCGATGTAGAGCGCCAGCGCGGCCAGCGTGATCCATGCAAACCAGGCATCGAACTTCACGCCCAGGATGGTCAGCACCATCACCACCTCGATCAGCGTGGGCACGATGCTGAACAGCGAGTACGAGATCAGCGACTCGATGCCGCGCACGCCGCGCTCGATGTCGCGCGTCATGCCGCCGGTCTGGCGCTCCAGGTGAAAGCGAAGGCTCAGAGCGTGAAGGTGCTGGAAGGTCTCCAGCGCGATGCTGCGGGCCGCGCCCTGCGTGGCCTTGGCAAACACCAGTTCGCGCAGCTCGGTGAACAGCGTGGTGCACAGGCGCAGCCCACCATAGGCCAGCAGCAGGCCCACCGGCACCACCAGAAGGGCGGCCGTTGCCGGATTCATGCCCGGTGTCATGGCATCGACCAGTTGCTTGAGCAGCAACGGAACACCCACGTTGGCGAGCTTGGCGCCCACCATGAAGGCGAGCGCGACCATCACCCGCCACTTGTAGCGCCAGAGGTAAGGGAAGAGGCGGCGCAGCGTGCCCCAGTCGGAGCGCGGGGCGCCGGTCGGCGCAAGGGGGGAAGGCGGCTGATCGCCGAATCGACGCATGGGGGACAATCTCACAATGTTGGAGACCGCACTGGCCCACTTTGGCGGGCGGCGGTCTTTGCGTCCATTATCAAACGATCCTGCCTGTGACCATGTCTTCCGCCTCCAGCCCCGCCGCATCGTCCGCCATTCCGTCCAACCCGGCGCGCGTGATCGCCCCCCGGGTGCCGCTTCCTACTGACAAGGAACTGGTGCTCAAGGTCGTGCCGATGCCGGCCGACTGCAACGCCAACGGCGACATCTTCGGCGGCTGGGTCATGGCGCAGGTGGACATTGCCGGTTCGATCGTCCCGGCGCGTTACGTGCGCGGGCGCATGGCCACAGTGGCGGTCAACGAGTTCATCTTCAAGCAGCCGGTGCGCGTGGGGGACATCCTGTCGTTCTTCGGCGGCGTGACCCGCATCGGCCGCACCTCGATCACGGTGCAGGTGGAGGTCTATGCCGAGCGCTACGACACGCAGGGCCACTACATCAAGGTGACCGAAGCGTCGCTGACCTACGTGGCCATCGATGACCAGGGCCGGCCCCGGCCGATCGAGCGGCCTGAGCCCTGATCCTGTTGCTCGCCCGCTGGCAGGGCGCACCACCTGCCGCACCATCCGGCGAATCGGCGCGCGAAAAATCACTTTTCAATAGCAGGTTATGACCATTCCGCGCTGGGATCGTGCCTGTCTGGATCAAAATTTTCCATGCCGACCCTCGCCAGCGGCAAAACGGGCCGCGCCGGCCAGCGCATCGTCCAGGCAGGCCCGCCCGGCGGCCCACTCCTGTTGCAGCGCCGCTGCCAATGGCAGGCCCGCCTGACGGTAGGCGCTCAGGCGGTCGGCATTCATCGTCGCCTGCGGAAAGCCCGCCAGCTGCCGCGCCAAGGTCAGCGCCGTCTCCAGTGCCCCGCCGAGTGGCGTCACGCGGTTGCACAGGCCGATGCGAAGCGCCTCCTCGGCCTCGATCTTGCGCCCGGTCAGGATCAGGTCCATCGCATGGCCCATGCCGATCAGGCGCGGCAGACGCACGGTGCCGCCATCGATCAGCGGCACACCGAAGCGCCGGCAGTAGACCCCGAAATAGGCATCGGCCTCCATCACGCGCAGGTCGCACCACAAGGCCAGCTCCATGCCGCCGGCCACCGCCGCGCCACTGACGGCGGCAATCACCGGCTTGGACAGCAACAGGCGTGATGGACCCATCGGACCCAGCGGGCGTTCGGCATCCGGCGCCCAGTCCAGGTGGGTCAGGGCCTTTCCGTCAACCCCCGCGGCATGCAGCCGGGCACCGGCCTGAAGGTCCCAGCCGGCGCAGAAGTGGCCGTGCGCGCCATGGAAAACAGCCACACAACTCGCAGGGTCATCGTCAAAAGCGAGGAAGGCCGCATGCAGGTCACGGGCCGTGTCGGCATCCACGGCGTTGCGGACTTCGGGCCGGTTCAAGGTGACGACGGTGATGCCGTCGATGCATTCGGAGGTGACGCTCGGGTTCATGCGGCGATCACACATGAGCCGGTCGCGACAGGCTATGGGGAACAACCCTAAGCGCCGTTGCGCGATCCACCGGTATAACCGCGCAACGCTTCAGGAGGCACTGTGCAGTTTCTTCAATTGGTCATCAGCGGCATCGCGATCGGATGCATCTACGGCCTGATTGCGCTCGGTTTCGTGCTGATCTACAAGGCCACTGAGACCGTGAGCTTCGCCCAGGGCGATCTGATGATGCTGGGTGCTTTCGGCGGCCTGGCCGGCATGACGATGCTGGGCTTTCCGTTCTGGGCGGCGGTGATCGCCGCCATCATTGCCATGGGCCTTTTCGGTGTGCTGCTGGAGCGCATCGTGATCCGGCCGATCCTGGGTCAGCCGGCTTTCTCCATAGTCATGCTGACCATCGGCATCGCCTACGTGGCGCGCGGCCTCATCACCATGATCCCCAACATCGGCACCGAGACCCACACCCTGCCCGTGCCCTACAAGGACCAGATCTGGAAGCTCGGCGCGCTGGTGCTCAACGTGGAGCAGATGGTGGTGATTGCCGCGACGGCCGTGCTGTGCGCCGGGCTGTTTGCGATGTTCCGCTACAGCAAGCTCGGCATGGCGATGCAGGCCTCGTCGCAGAACCAGCTCGCCGCCTATTACATGGGCATTCCGGTCAAGACGCTCAATGGCCTGGTATGGGGTCTGGCCGCCGCCGTGGCCGCTATCGCCGGCCTGCTGCTGGCGCCCATCACCTTCGTGCACGCCAACATGGGTTTCATCGGCCTGAAGGCCTTCCCCGCGGCGGTGGTCGGCGGCTTCACCAGCTTGCCGGGCGCCATTGTCGGCGGCCTGATCATCGGCATCGTGGAATCCCTCTCCGGCTTCTACCTCCCCGCCGGGTTCAAGGACACTGCGCCCTATGTGGTGGTGCTGATCATGCTGATGGTCAAGCCCAACGGCCTGTTCGGCGAAAAACTCAGGAAGAAAGTCTGATGCGTTTCATTTTCAAGACCAGCTACGCCCAGGACATCAACCTGGCCAAGCATGGCGGACACGTCTTCTGGTACGGACTGCTCGCCCTGCTGCTGCTGGGGGCGCCGTGGCTGTTTGCCGAGTACTGGCTCGCCCAGATGACGTTCATCCTGATTTATGCCATCGTGGGCCTCGGGCTGATGCTGCTGGCCGGCTTCACCGGACAGTTTTCCCTGGGTCACGCGGCCTTTCTCGGCGTCGGTGCCTACACGCAGGCGGTGCTGACCAACGCCGGCGTGCCGTTCCCGCTGGCCCTGCTCTGCGCCGCCGGCCTGTCGGCGACGGTGGGCGTCGTGGTGGGCCTGCCGGCGCTGCGAGTCAAGGGCATTTATCTGGGCATGGCCACCTTGTCCTTCGGCTTCATCGTCGAGGAAGTGCTGGCACGCTGGGAAAAGGTCACCGGCGGCAATGCCGGCATCCACATCAAGGCGCCCGACCTGTTCGGCTGGAAGGTGGATAGCGGCGAAGGCTTCTACTACCTGTGCCTGTTCATCACCGTGGCGGCCACCCTGGGCATCCTGAACCTGCTGCGCTCGTCCACCGGGCGCGCCTTCGTGGCCATCCGCGACTCGGAAATCTCTGCCCAGAGCATGGGCATCCACCTGGCGCGCTACAAGACGCTGTCGTTCGCGCTGTCGGCGGCGCTGGCCGGCGTGGGCGGCGCGCTGTATGCGCACAAACTACAGTTCATCTCGCCCGACCAGTTCAACATCATCCAGTCGATCGACCTGCTGCTGATGGTGGTGATCGGCGGGCTGGGCTCGGTGCACGGTGCCTTCCTGGGCGCCATCTTCCTGATCACCATGCCGCAGGTGATCTCCCTGACCAAGGACTACCTCCCTGCCGCGGTCGGACAGGCGCCCGGCCTGCAGGCCGTGGTCTACGGCGTGGTGCTGGTGGCGTTCGTGCTGTTCGAGCCGCTGGGCCTGTACGGCCGCTGGCTCAAGGTGCGCGCCTGGTTCCAGCTGTTCCCGTTCTACCGCCAGGGCATGTTCAAGCGGCAGAAGTCCTTCCAGAAATCCGATAGGCTGAAATGAGCGCGGCACCGATGAACGACACCCTGCTGTCGGCACAAAATCTGAGCGTGCGCTTTGGCGGCGTGCTGGCAGTCAACAATGTGAGCTTCGATGTGAGGCCTGGCGAGGTGTTCACGCTGATCGGGCCCAACGGCGCCGGCAAGACCACCGTGTTCAACCTCATCAGCCGCATCTACACCCCGACCGCCGGCGAGATCACCTATCTCGGACCGCAGGGGCCTCTCAAGCTCACCGAACAGCCCCCGCACGCGATTGCCTCGCTGGGCATTGCGCGCACCTTCCAGAACATCGAGCTGTTCGAGCACGCCACGGTGCTGCACAACCTGCTGATCGGGCGTCACACCCACCGCAAGACCGGTTTCTGGAGCGAACTGTTCTTCACGCCCGCCACGCGGGCGGCCGAGCTTGAGGCGCGCGAAAAGGCGGAGCAGGTCATCGACTTCCTCGACCTTCAGCACTACCGGGACACGCTCGTTGCCGGCCTGCCCTATGGCGTGCGCAAGGTGGTGGAAATGGCCCGAGCGCTGTGTACCGAACCCAAGCTGCTGCTGCTGGACGAACCCTCCTCCGGCCTGAACGTGGAAGAGACCGACGACATGGCCTTCTGGATTGCCGACATCAAGAACGACCTGGGCATCACCGTGCTGATGGTCGAACACGACATGACGCTGGTCTCCAAGGTGTCCGACCGGGTGCTGGCCATGAACCAGGGCGAGGTGCTCGCCATGGGCACGCCGCGCGAAGTGCAGAACGACCCGGGCGTGATCGAGGCCTATCTGGGATCGATCGACGATGTGTCCTCGCTGCGGAGGCCCGCATGAGTGCAGCGCCCCCATCCACCGCCGCCGGCGACGCGCCGGTGCTGAAACTGCTCAACGTCGAAAGCGCCTACGGCCCGATCAAGGCGATTCGTGGGGTCAGCCTGAAGGTGCGCCGTGGCGAGATCGCCACCGTGCTCGGCTCCAACGGCGCGGGCAAGACCACGATCCTGAAAACCATCTCCGGCATCATCGACCCCCGCAAGGGTTCGATCGAGTTCAAGGGCCAGGACATTACCGCCCGCGACCCGGCCTTCATCGTGCAGCAGGGCCTGAGCCACGTGCCCGAAGGCCGCGAGGTGTTTCCCCTGCTGAGCGTGCACGACAACCTGCTCATGGGCGCCTACACCCGCAAGGACCGCGATGGCGTGGCGCGCGACATGGAGGCGGTCTACGGCTATTTCCCGATCCTGAAGGAGCGCACCGCGCAGGACGCCGGCCTGCTTTCCGGCGGCCAGCAGCAGATGCTTTCGATCTCGCGGGCGATCATGGCCGCGCCCGACCTGATCCTGCTCGACGAGCCCAGCCTGGGCCTGTCCCCGAAGCTCACCAAGGAGATCTTCGAGATCGTGGTGCGCATCAACCGCGAACGCGGCACCACCATCCTGCTGGTCGAGCAGAACGCGAACATGGCGCTCAACGCCGCGGACTACGGCTACGTGCTGGAGAACGGCCGCATCGTGATGGAAGACACCTGCGCCCACCTTCGCGAGAAGGAGGACATCAAGGAGTTCTACCTGGGCATGAAGGAAACCGGCATGCGCGGTGAGCGGCGCTGGAAAAAGAAAAAGAACTGGAGATAGGCCGGCATGAGCAATCTTTGGGACCTGTCACAGATTCAGCCCCGCACCGACCTCGTGGTGCCGGGCGACACCATCTCGGCGATGTTCTGGAACGCCGTCGAGCAGCGCGGACCCAACGTGTGGATGCGCCAGAAAGAGCTCGGCATCTGGCGCAACTGGACCTGGCAGCAGACCGCCGAGGCCGTGCGCGAGATCGCCGGCGGCCTCATGAGCCTGGGCTTCAAGCCGCAGGAGACGGCCTCGATCCTGTCCAACACCGTGATCGAGTGGGTGCTGGCCGACCTGGCGGTGCTCAGCTGCGGCGGTGTCTCCAATGGCATCTACCCCACCGATGCGGCCAGCCAGGTGCACTACCTGTGCGAGGACTCGCGCACCACGGTGTTGTTCGTCGAAGACGACGAGCAGCTCGACAAGGCGCTCGAGGTGCGCGAGCAGCTGCCGATGCTGCGCAAGATCGTCGTGTTCGACATGGAAGGCCTGCACAAGCTGGACGACCCCGGTGTTCTCAGCCTGGCGAAGCTGCGCGAACTGGGCCGCGAATTCAACGCGCTGCACGCCGATGCACTGATGCAGCGCGTCAAGGCCTGCAAGCCCGAAGACCTGGCGATCCTGGTCTACACCTCGGGCACCACTGGCAAGCCCAAGGGCGCGATGCACACCCATGGTGGCCTGGTCTATACGGTGCGCGGCTACAACACGCTGATCGCGCGCACCGAGGCCGACGAGTGCATGTGCTTCCTGCCCTTGTGCCACATCGCCGAGCGCATGGGCGGCGAGTACTTCTCGCTCTACACCGGCGCCAGGCTCAACTTTGTGGAGAACCCCGAGACCGTGCCCGAGAACGTGCGCGAGATCGCGCCCACCGTGTTCACGGCGGTTCCGCGGGTCTGGGAGAAGTTCTATTCCGGGGTGATGATCACGCTCAAGGAAGCCAGTCCCCTGCAGCGCGCCACCTATGCCTGGGCCATCGGTGTGGGCAAGCAGATCGCGGACCTGGTGCTGGCCGGCCAGACCGTCAGCGGTGGCTTGAAGGCGCAGTTCACGCTGGCGCGCTGGCTGGCGCTGAACAACGTGCGCAAACTCATCGGCATTCACCGCGCGCGCTTCCTGGTCACGGGAGCGGCGCCGATTTCGCCGGAACTGGTCAAGTGGTACCTGGCGCTGGGCGTACCCATGCTGGAAGTGTGGGGCATGACCGAGACCTGCGGCGCCTCCACCGGCGTGCCGGCTGCGCGCATCAAGCCCGGCTCGATCGGCCCGGCCGCGGAGTTCAACGAAGTGAAGATCGATCCGGCCACGGGCGAGATCCTGGTGCGCGGCCCCAACGTGTTTGCCGGCTACCTGAACCTGCCGGAGAAAACCGCCGAAACCATCGACGCCGACGGCTGGCTGCACACCGGCGATGTCGGGCTGATGGACGAGGACGGCTACTTCAGGATCACCGACCGGATGAAGGACATCATCATCACGGCCGGCGGCAAGAACATCACGCCCAGCGAGTTGGAAAACGAGCTCAAGTTCTCGCCTTATGTGACGGATGCGGTCGTCATCGGCGACAAGCGGCCCTACCTGACCGTGATCATCATGATCGACCAGGAGAACGTCGAAAAATACGCGCAGGACCACGACGTGCCGTTCTCCAACTACAGCAGCCTGACGCGCTCGCTCGAAGTCCAGGCGCTGATCCAGGGCGTGATCGACGACGTGAACAAGAAGTTCGCCCGCGTCGAGCAGATCAAGAAGTTCTTCCTGCTCGAAACCCAGCTGAGCGCCGAAGACGAGGAACTCACCCCGACCATGAAACTCAAACGCAAGCTGGTCGAGAAGAAATACGCCGAGCAGATTGAGGCCATGTACCGCTAAACCCAACAGGAGACACACGATGAAAAAAACGTTTTCCAAATTCCAGGCGCTGATTCCTGCCGCGCTCGCCGCCGCGGCGCTGTGGACGCTGGCCAGCCCGGCCGCAGCCCAGCAGGGCGTCAGCAAGGACGAAATCCTTGTCGGCACAATCCAGGACCTGTCCGGCCCGCTGGCCGGCTACGGGAAGCAGGCGCGCAACGGCCTGCAACTGCGGGTGGACGAGATCAACGAGCAGGGCGGCATCCACGGCCGCAAGATCAAGCTGCTGGTCGAAGACTCGGGCTATGACCCGAAGAAGGCCGTGCTGGCCGCCCAGAAGCTGGTGAACCAGGACAAGATCTTCATCATGGCCGGCCACATCGGCACGGCGCAGAACAATGCGGCCATGCCGGTGCAGTTCGAGAAGAAGATCGTCAACTTCATGCCCCTCACCGCCGCACGCGAGATGTACGAGCCGCTGAACCCGCTCAAGTTCGCCATGCTCAGCGCGTACTACGACCAGATGCGCATCGCCGTGCCTCGCATGGTCAAGGAAAAGAACGCCAAGAAGGTCTGTGCGATCTACCAGGACGACGAGTTCGGACTGGAAGTGCTGCGCGGCGCCGAAGCCGGCATGAAGACGATCAACATGGAACTGGTCGAAAAGACCTCGTTCAAGCGCGGCGCCACCGACTTCTCCTCGCAGGTGGCCCGCATGAAGGGCGCGGGCTGCGACATGGTGGTGCTGGGCACCATCATCCGCGAGACCATCGGCACCATCGCCGAATCGCGCAAGACCAGCTTCAACCCGGTGTTCCTGGGCTCCGTGGCCGCCTACACCGACCTGATCCACAAGCTCGGCGGCAAGGCCATGGACGGCATGTACGCCACCATGACCGTCCAGAATCCCTACCTCGACGAGGCCTCGCAGCCGCTGCGCTTCTGGGCCAACAAGTACAAGACCAAGTTCAACGAAGACCCGACCGTGTTCTCGGCCTACGGCTACGTCATCATGGACCTGTTCATCCGCGCTGCGCAGAAGGCCGGCCCCGGGCTGAGCACCGACAGCTTCGTCAAGTCCATGGACACCATGACCGTGCCGCCGGACATCTTCGGCACGCCGGAACAGAAGTTCACGCCGACCAAACACCTGGGCAGCGACGCTTCGCGCCTGTCGCAGTTGCAGGATGGCAAGTGGAAGGTCGTGTCCGACTACTTCAAGTAAGCACCGGCCCGGAACGCCGGAGCGCACTAGGGAAAGTGCGGGTCCGCCGCGACGGGGAGCGGTCTATAACCACAGACTTCCCACTACAGGAGACAAGGCACCATGAAATTCCGAATCCTTCCGGCGGCTGCGGCGCTGGCGCTGGCCAGCACCGGCGCGCTGGCCCAGAACTCGAACCAGGGCGTGTCCAAGACGGAGATCACGCTCGGCTCCATCCAGGATCTTTCGGGTCCGATTGCCGGCTTCGGCAAGCAGGTGCGACTGGGCATGATGCTGCGCGTGGACGAGGTCAACGAGCAGGGCGGCATCCATGGCCGCAAGATCGTGCTCAAGGTCGAGGATTCCGCCTATGACCCGAAGAAGGCCGTACTGGCTGCGCAGAAGCTGGTGAACCAGGACAAGATCTTCGCGATGGTCGGCCACATCGGCACGGCGCAGAACCTGGCCACCTTCCCGGTGCTGTTCGAGAAGAACATCATCAACTTCTTCCCGGTCACGGCCGCGCGCGAAATGTACGAGCCGTTCAACCGGCTCAAGTACTCCTTCGCCGCCACCTACTTCGACCAGATGCGGCTGGCCACGCCCAAACTGGTCAAGGAAAAGAGCGCGAAGAAGGTCTGCGCCATGTACCAGGACGACGAGTTCGGGCTGGAAGTGCTGCGCGGCGCCGAGGAGGGCCTGAAGGACATCGGCATGACCATGGCCGAGAAGACCAGCTACAAGCGCGGCGCCACCGATTTCTCGTCGCAGGTGGCCAAGATGAAAGCCTCCGGCTGCGACATGGTCGTGCTGGGCACCATCATCCGCGAGACCATTGGTGCCATCGGCGAATCGCGCAAGACCGGATTCAACCCCGTCTTCCTGGGCTCCAGCGCCGCCTACACCGACCTGATCCACAAGCTGGGCGGCAAGGCGATGGATGGGTTGTATGCCACCATGACCGTGCAGAACCCCTACACCGACGAGACCTCGCAACCGATCCGGTTCTGGGCCAACAAGTACAAGACCAAGTTCAACGAAGACCCCACCGTGTTCTCGGTCTATGGCTACGACCTGATCGACGCCTTCCTTCAGGCGGCCCAGAAGGCCGGGCCGAACCTGAGCACCGACAGCTTCATCAAGACCATGGACACGATGAAGATCCCGCCGGACATCTTCGGCAGCGCCGAGCTGACCTTTTCGCCCACCAAGCGACTGGGCAGCAACGCAACCCGCCTGTCCCAGCTGCAGGATGCCCGCTGGAAGGTCGTGTCGGAGTACATGTCGATCAAGTGATCCGCCGCTGACCTGCCAGAAGGCCGCCCTCGGGCGGCTTTTTTGCATCTATGACCACAAAAATGACCACTTCCCAGCGTCAAATGGTCATTTCAAGCTATGCTAACGATAGCGGATCAGGACACGATGTAAGCACCCGCTCCGGTTGAAAGCAGCTTTCCGTCAGCCGCGCGGAACTCCATACGGGTCGAGGCCACGCGCGAGCCCAGGCGCAGCACCTCGGCGCGCAGCTCGAAATACTCGCTGATGCCGGGGCGCAGGTAGTCGATGCGCAGGTCGATGGTGCCGAGCTTGGAGAAGCGGTGCAGGCGCTGCAGCGGCGACTCGTCCATGTGGCGCGCGCCGATGGCGGCCATCGCGGCCAGGCCGCCCATCGCATCCAGGCCGGCACTGATCACGCCCCCATGGATCCGGTTGAAGCTGAAATGGCCGACAAGCTCAGGACGCATGTCGATACGCCCGGTCACCAGCGCAGGCGCCAGGCTGGTGATCTTCAGGCCCAGCACCTGATTGAAGACGATCTTTTCCTCGAAGATGGCCTTCAGGCCGGTGATGAACTCCGGTTCGAATTCGCTGACTGAGATGAGTGATTTGGGCATGGGCTCGATTGTGCTTCAGCACACTCAGGCCGCCGCCGGCCGCTTGGCCACGCCCATGATGCGCGCCAGAATCCCCAGCATCACCTCGTCAGCGCCGCCGCCGATCGAGCCCAGGCGGCCGTCGCGGTACATCCGCGAGACCTTGTTTTCCCAGGTAAAGCCCATGCCGCCCCAGAACTGCAGGCAGGTGTCCGGCACGATGCGGTTCAGCCGCCCGGCCTTGAGCTTGGCCATGCTGGCCAGTTCCAGCACGTCCTGGCCCTGCACATACAGCTCTCCCGCCCGGTAGGTGAGTGCGCGCAGGCTTTCCACCTCGGTCTTGAGTTCGGCCAGCTTGAACTGGACCCACTGCTGGTCCGCCAGGGTGGCGCCGAACAGCTTGCGCTCCTGGGCCCACTCGATGGTCCACTGGATGCAGTTGGTGAGCGATTGCAGGCAGCTGGCCGCCGCCCACAGGCGCTCTTCCTGGAACTGCTGCATCTGGTAGATGAAGCCCTGCCCTTCGGCGCCGATGCGGTAACGCTGCGGCACCCGGACCTCGTCGAAATAGATCAGGCCGGTGTCGCTGCTGTTCATGCCGATCTTGCGGATCTTCTGGGCCACCTCGATGCCCTTGGTCAACTTGCCGTTCGGGCCGTCACGCATCGGCACCATGACCAGGCTCTTGTTCTTGTGAATGGGCCCGTCGCCCGTGTTCACCAGCATGCACATCCAGTCGGCCTGCAGGCTGTTGGTGATCCACATCTTCTGGCCGGTGATCACATAGTCGTCACCGTCCTTGCGGGCCACACTCTTGATGCCTGCCACGTCGCTGCCCGCCGCGGGCTCGCTCACGCCGATGCAGCCCACCATGTCGCCAGCAATGGCCGGCACCAGAAACTCCCGGCGCAACTCGTCGCTGCCAAAGCGCGCCAGCGCCGGGGTGCACATGTCGGTCTGCACCCCGATGGCCATCGGCACGCCGCCACATTCGATGTGGCCCAGCGCCTCGGCCATCGCCATGGCGTAGGAATAGTCGAGGCCTGCGCCGCCGAAGGCCTCCGGCTTGGTGAGGCCCAGCAAACCCAGGTTGCCAAGCTTTTTGAACACCTCATGGGCGGGAAAGATTTCGGCGGCCTCCCATTCATCGACGTGGGGGTTGATCTCGGCGTCGATGAAGCGCTTGAGGGTCTTCTGGATCTCGAGGTGTTCGTGGGTGAATTGCATGGATGTCTCCGGTCGGTGAAGGTTGCGCGCAAGCGGCGCTTCAGTCCTCGTGAATGAAAAGGGTCAAGGCGGCGGCGGTCAGGTCGTTGAGCGACGCGCTCTTGCGCGGGTCATACCATTGCACCGCCCAGTTGAGGGCGCCAAAGATCAGCAGCCGCGCCAGCTTGACCTCGGTGCGCAAGCGGCCGCTGGCGTGCAGCGCCTCAAGCACCGGCGTCCAGGCCGACTCGTAGTCGCTCTGCAGTTGCAGCAGGCTGGCGCGCTGACGAGCGTTCAGAGCGCGCGACTCGTACAGCATCACTGGAATGAAGTCACTGCCCGGCCCCAGCAGCACGTCGAACTGGTTCCGGATCAGGGCAGCCAGGATCGCGCGTGGATGCGAACTTGTCTGTTTTGCAATGTCCAGGGCCCGCCTCTGCCGGTCGATCGCCGAGCGCATGCCCTCATCCATGACCGCGTACAGCAGTTCACCCTTGCTGCGGAAGTGATAAAAAGGCGAGCCGCTGCGCATGCCCACCGCCGTGGCGATGTCGCGGGTGCTGGTGGCATGAAAGCCCTTGCGATGAAACAGCCGGGCCGCGGCGCGGATCAGCTCCTGGCGGCGGTTGCCGTCGTCGCGCTCATCGACTGTCTTGGGTGGACGACCGCGCGGACGCTTGGTCTGGGCGGCTCGATCGGGAGGTGGGACAAGCGCGTCGTCAGGCGCCGGGTACAGTTGCATGGGGTGGAACCATAGCAGTCCCGCCTATTTTTGGCAAGCAAGTGCTTGGTAAAAATGAAGCGGCGCCGCCAACAAGTGCCGACGCCCCGCAGACCGCCGATCAGAACCGGCTGAAGTCGGGTTTGCGCTTTTCCATGAATGCACCAAAGGCTTCGCGGGCGGCCGGCTCACGCAGCATGCGCCCGAAACTGGCGCCCTCTTCGGTCATCCGCGCCACCACCTGGGGCGCCTGGCCTTGCTTCATGAGGCGCTTGGTCTCGATCAGCGAAGACAGCGGCTTGAGGGCCAGCTTGCGCGCGGCGCCCTGCGCGACGGCATTCACTTCGGTCGGTGGCACGATGCGGTTGACCAGGCCGACCTCGAGCGCCGCCTCGGCGAAGAAGGGCTCGCCCAGCAGCAAGGCCTCGGCGGCCCGGTGGTAGCCGAACATCTGCGGCACCAGCAGACTCGATGCGGCCTCCGGGCACAGGCCCAGGTTGACGAAGGGCATCGAGAAGGCCGCGTTGTCGCCGGCATAGACCAGGTCGCAATGGAACAGCATGGTGGTGCCCACGCCCACAGCCGGCCCACAGACGGCGGCGATCAGCGGCTTGGAAAAGCCGGCGATACCGTGCAGAAAACGGTACACCGGCGATTCGGCCGTGGCCGGAGGCTGGTTCAGGAAATCGCCGATGTCGTTGCCGGCGCTGAAGACCGTCTCATGCCCCTGAAGCACCACCGCCCGGATCGCCGGGTCGGCCTCCGCCTGCACCAGCGCGTCGGCCATCGCGCCATACATCGCCGCCGTGATGGAATTCTTCTTGTCCACGCGATTCAGCGTGATGGTCATCACACCAGATTCGCAGTGGGTGAGGATGTCGCTCGGGTTCTGGCTCATTGCAGGGCTTCCTTGAGAAATTCGATCCGGTCCTGGCCCCAGAACATCTGGTCGCCAGCAAAAAATGTGGGGGCGCCGAAGACACCGCGTGCCACCGCCTCATCGGTGGCCGCCTTCAATGCCGCCTTGACGTCGGGCTCCTGCGACAACGCCAGCAGGGCCTGTGCATCAAATCCAGCCTGGTGCAGCGCACGGCCCACGACCGCCGGATCGTTCATGTCGAGCGCGTCCACCCAGATGGCCCGGAACATCGCCGCGCAATAGTCCGGGAAACGGCCCGGATCACGCAGCTGCATGCCGACCGCGCCGCGCATCAGCAACAGCGTGTTGATCGGGAAATGCGGGTTGTACCGCAAGGACACGCCGTAGCGCCGCGCGAAACGATCGAAGTCGACGAAGGTATAGCGGCCTTTGGGCGGGATGGTGGCGGGCGAATGGTTGCCGGTGGCCTGAAACACGCCGCCCAGCAGCATCGGCCGCCACACGGCGCGCGCCCCCGTGGCAGACTCGATGCCGGCGATCTGCGTCGACGCCAGGTAGGCGGCAGGGCTGCCAAAGTCGAACCAGAACTCGAACGTTTTCATGGGTGTCTCCTGGGAAATTCTCGACGGCGTGGCGCGGGTGCGCTCAGAACTTTTCCATGTAGGGACGCAGATCCAGCTCATGGGTCCAGGCGTCGCGGGGCTGCTGGTGCAGCATCCAGTAGGCGTCGGCAATGTGGTCAGGGTTGAGGATGCCGTCCTGGTCCTTCAGCGCATAGCGCTCAGGAAAATTGTCCCGGATGAAGGCCGTGTCGATGGCGCCATCGATGATGCTGTGTGCCACGTGGATGCCGCGCGGCCCGAGCTCGCGGGCCATGCTTTGTGCCAGCGCGCGCAGCGCATGTTTGGCACCGGCAAAGGCCGCAAATCCCGAGGCCCCACGCACCGACGCCGTCGCGCCCGTGAAGATGATGGTCTGGCGCCGCTGCGAATCCGCGCGGGTCACCATGCGCCGGGCGACTTCCCGGCCATTGAGAAACCCCCCGAAGCAGGCCATTTCCCAGATCTTGAAATACTTGCGCGCCGTCTCGTCCAGCACGCTGCAGGGCACGTTGGCGCCGATGTTGAACACCAGAACCTCGATCGGGCCGATCGTGGATTCAATGTGTTCGACGAGCGCCACGACTTCGTCTTCCTTGCGCGCATCGCTGCCAAACGGGACCGCATGTCCCCCATCAGCCTCGATCTGCGCCACCAGGGGCGCGAGCTTCTCCGCTTCGCGGCGCGTCACACAGGCGGTATAGCCCTCACGGGCGAAGCGCCGGGCGATGGCGCCGCCGGTTGCGTCTCCTGCCCCGACGATCAATACGACTGGGGGCATGTTCACTCCTTGAAATAGACGATCTGGTGCGTGGTAGCCAGCAGGTCCCCGGCCTCGTTCCACAGTTCGGCGCTCTGGTCGAAGAAGCCGTTGAAGAAGGATTGGGCGCGCGCCTGGCCCAGCAGGTAGCCCTCGCCGGTGGCGGCCAGCTCGGCGGCGCCGGCATGGAAGTACACCGTCATCGACACAGTTCCCACCGGCGTCATCAGCGCACGGCGGCGCCAGACGCGCGGATAGAACACATCGGCCAGCGCCGTCAGGCTGCAGAAATCCAGCGGCCGCGGCGGTTCGTCGCGCATCCACAGCCGGCTCACACTGTCGGCCTCGGCGCCGTTCCAGTCGGCAGGGATATCCCCGGAGCAAGGCCTCATGTCATACCGCTGGAACCAGGCCACCCGGGCCGGCCGGCTCGAAGCAGCAATGCTGCCTGGCGCAGGCACCGACGGCATGACTGCGTCGGCCGCGCTCCAGGTGGTGCGACGCGCCGCCGTCACCGCCGTGGCCGTCAGCACCACCGACTCCACGCCGGCCGGATCGGTTTGCGAGAGGCTGACCACCCAGTGCTGGGTGGAGCGGTTGGTCCGCACCGGCCGGGTTTCGATGCGGAATTCCCCGTCCGACAGCGCAGCCGCAAAATTCACGGTGAACGAGATGGGCTCGCCCAGACGCTCGGGATGCTGCATCACCGCCTGCAGGGCTTGCGCCGCCGTGATGCCGCCGAACGGCCCCACCATGTTGGCATAGGCCGGGTGGGTGCGGCCCTGCCAGTGGCGGGTGGACTCGCGGCCATGCTCGTGCACCGTGGCGGCCATGGGAACGAGGGCGATTGCCTCGTCAAAGGGATGGGCGGCAGATACCGCGGTCTTGCTCACAGTTGGACTCCTTCAGACGGCACGGTCCGCGCCGGGTGGTGCGTCAGACGCGCTCGAAGATGCCGGCGGCGCCCTGCCCCATGCCCACACACATCGTGACCATGCCGTAGCGTTTATTGTGCCGCTGCAAGGCGTGCACCACAGTCGCGGAGCGGATAGCGCCGGTGGCCCCGAGCGGGTGCCCCAGTGCAATCGCGCCGCCCATGGGGTTGACCTTGGCGGGGTCCAGACCCAGGGTGTTCATCACGGCGAGCGACTGGGCGGCGAACGCTTCGTTGAGTTCGAACCAGTCGATGTCGTCCTGCTTCAGTCCGGCATAGCCCAGAGCTGCGGGAATCGCCGCGATCGGGCCGATGCCCATGATGTGCGGCGGCACGCCGCGCGATGCATAACTGACAAACCGCGCCAGCGGCTTCAGGCCGAAGCGTTTGACGGCGGCCTCGCTGGCCAGGATCAGCGCGCCAGCGCCGTCCGACGTCTGGGAACTGTTGCCGGCCGTCACCGAGCCGCGCGCGGCAAACACGGCGCGCAGCTTGGCCAGGCCTTCGAGGGTGGTGTCGGGGCGAGCGCCCTCGTCCAGATTGACGGTGCGGGTGGCCGTGCTGACCTCGGCGCTCTCCAGGTTGACCGAGCGCTCGGTCACCTCGATCGGCGTGATCTCGGCGGTGAACTCCCCGGCCTTCATCCCGGCCACGGCGCGGCGGTGTGACTCCACTGCAAATGCGTCCTGCGCGTCTCTGGAGACTTTCCATTGCTGCGCCACCTTTTCAGCGGTCAGGCCCATGCCGTAGGCGATGCCGTAGTTCTCCACATCGTCGGTGTTGGCGAAGATGGCCGGCGACAGGCTGGGCGAATTGCCCATCATGGGCACCATGCTCATGCTCTCCACGCCGGCCGCGATCATCACCTCGGCCTCGCCCACGCGGATGCGGTCCGCCGCCATCTGCACCGCCGACAGGCCGGAGGCGCAGAAACGGTTCACCGTGATCCCGCCCACCGTGTTCGGCAGACCGGCCAGGATGGCGCCGATACGCGCCACATTCAGGCCCTGCTGCGCCTCGGGGATCGCGCAGCCGCAGATCACGTCTTCAATGGCTTTCGGGTCGAGCCCTGGCGCCTGGGCCAGCGCCGAGCGCAAGACGGCAGCGAGCAGGTCGTCGGGGCGGGTGTTGCGGAAATAGCCCTTGTGCGAGCGCCCGATCGGCGTGCGCGTGGCGGCAACGATGTAGGCTTCCTGGATCTGTTTGCTCATGGTTTCTTCCTCTTGCGCCAATGGATCAGCGCGTGCGCGGGCCGGACGGAATCCAGGCCCAGATAAATTCACATTCCACCGGGTTCACACCGGCCTCGTCGGTCACGACCACCGACACATTCAGCTCGCCCTTGTCGCTGGCCTGCAGGGTCGCGCGCTGCTCGGGCGTCAGCACCGCCACCGCCCGCAACGCGCCGGTCGCGCGTTTGCGAAAGGCCATCTTCAGTTCCTTCGCCAGCGGCACGCAGTCGTCGCGCACGTTCATGCCCACGACCATGCCGGTGGCGGTCTCCGCCAGCAGGTTCATGGCCGAGGCGTGCACACCCTGCAGGTGGTTCTGCACCGGGCGCTCGTTGGCGATCGCCACCTCGACCCGTTGCGGCGACATCTCGACGAAGTCCAGCCCGGCCGTCCCGGTGAACGGAACGGCGCGGCGCAACACCAGGTTGCGGACCCAGGGCCGCAGAAAACCCGGCACCTCGGACAGCCGTTCGAGCTGGCGTTGCATGCGATTGGGCTGAGCGTCCATCACCGGATCAGTTACGAACCGGCTTGCCGGTGGACAACATGCCCATGATGCGCTCCTGGGTCTTGGGGTGCTCCAGCAGCGCGCAGAACGCGCGGCGCTCCAGCGTCATCAGGTACTCCTCGCTCACCGGCGTGCCCGCATCGACGTCACCGCCGGTGACCACGTTCGCAATCAGGCTGGCGATGTGGAAATCGTGCTGGCTGATGAAGCCGCCGTCGCGCATGTTGACCAGCGAACCCAGGATGGTCGCCTTGCCACTGCGTCCGGCCACCGGGAACAGGCGTTTGTGCGGGGCGCGGTAGCCGCCCTGGTACATCGCCTTGGCCTCGTTGATCGCCACGAACAGCAGTTCGTCCTTGTGCGGCACGATGACGTCGCTGTCCAGCAGGTAGCCGAGCTTGCGCGACTCCAGCGCGCTGGTGCCGACCTTGGCCATCGCGGCGGCTGTGAAGCCTTCGGTCAGGAAGGGCAGCAGGTCCTTGCCAGTGCTCGTGGCCGCGTTCTCGGCGGCGCGCCGCGCGATGTAGGTCAGACCGCCGGCGCCCGGCACCAGGCCCACGCCCACTTCGACCAGGCCGACGTAACTTTCCATGTGCACCACGCGGCGCGCGGAGTGCACCGCCATCTCGCAGCCGCCACCCAGGGCCAGCCCGCGCACGGCCGACACCACTGGCACACTGGCGTAGCGAAGCAGGCGCATGACGCGCTGCAGCTCGGCCACGGCCTCGTCGATGGCAGCGGCACCACCCATCATGAAGCCAGGCAACATGGCCTGCAGGTCGGCGCCGGCGCTGAAAGGCTCGTCGCCCGACCAGATCACCACGCCCTGGTAGCTCTTCTCGGCCAGCTCGACCGCCCGCTCCAAGCCCGCCGTCACCTCCATGCTGATCGCGTGCATCTTGGTCTTGATGCTGGCGATGACCACTGCGTCGTCCATCGTCCACAGGCGGATCGCGTCGTCCTCGAACAGCGTCGTGCCGGCGGTGCGGAAATCGGGCAGGGTCTCGCCGCGCAGCGCCTCGGGGAAGGGCTGGCGCGCGTAGACGGGCAGTGCGCGGCGCGCGACGAATTCGCCTTTGGACGCGCTCCACGAGCCTTGGGCCGTGTGCACGCCACCCGCCTCGGCCACCGGACCCTTGAACACCCACTCGGGCAGCGGCGTGTTGCACAGCGCCTTGCCCGCGTCGATGTCTTCCTGCACCATCTTCGCCACGTCCAACCAGCCGGCCTCCTGCCACAGCTCAAACGGGCCCTGCTGCATGCCGAAGCCCCAGCGCATGGCCTGGTCCACATCACGCGCGTTGTCGGCAATGGTGCCCAGGTGCACCGCTGCGTAGTGGAAGCCGTTGCGCAGAATCGCCCACAGAAACTGGCCCTGCGGGCCTTCGCTGTTGCGCAACAGGCGCAGGCGCTCTGCGGCCGGCTTCTTGAGCATGCGGCCATAGACCTCGTCGGCCTTGGCGCCGCCCGGCACGTACTCCCCGCTGTCGAGCTCGAAGCGCAGCACATCGCGGCCGACCTTCTTGTAGAAGCCGGCCTTGGTCTTCTGGCCCAGGTTGCCCAACTCCAGCAGCTTCTTCAGCACGGCGGGCGTGCCGAAGCTGGCGTAGAACGGATCGGTCTCCAGCGTCAGGTTGTCCTGCAAGGTCTTGATCACATGCGTCAGCGTATCCAGGCCCACCACGTCGGCGGTCCGGAAGGTGCCCGAGCTGGCGCGACCCAGCTTCTTGCCGGTCAGGTCGTCGACCACATCCCAGGTCAGGCCAAAATTCTCGACCTCCTTCATCGTCGCCAGCATACCGGCGATGCCGACGCGGTTGGCCACGAAGTTGGGGGTGTCGTGGGCGCGCACCACGCCCTTGCCCAGGCCGCTGGTCACAAAGGTTTCCAGATCGTCCAGGATCTGCGGGTCGGTGGTGGGCGTGTTGATCAGCTCCACCAGCGTCATGTAGCGCGGCGGATTGAAAAAGTGGATGCCGCAAAAGCGCGGCTTGAGCGCCTCGGGCAGCGCCTCGCTCAGCGTCGTGATCGACAGGCCCGAGGTGTTCGACGCCACGATGGCGTGCGGCGCGACGAAGGGCGCGATCTTCTGATACAGGTCGCGCTTCCAGTCCATGCGCTCGGCAATGGCCTCGATGATGAGGTCACAGTCGCGCAACTGCTCTATGTGCTCCTCATAGTTGGCCTGGCCGATCAGCACCGCGTCGTCGGCCACGCCCAACGGCGACGGCTTGAGCTTCTTCAGTCCCTCGACGGCACGCATGACGATGCCGTTCTTCGGCCCCTCCTTGGCAGGCAGATCGAACAACACGACCTGCACCTTGACGTTGACCAGGTGTGCAGCAATCTGCGCACCCATCACGCCCGCGCCGAGCACGGCGACTTTGCGAACTTGGAATCTCGACATTCACTTTTCTCCGTTTCCCCCGCCCGGCGGACGGGGGTCCTACACACTTACTCCACGCGCAGCCAGACCTGGGTGCGGTAGAACGGCCCGATGTAGCCGCGCATCTCCAGTTTCTTGCCGCCGTCCACCGGCTTGAGCCGCGCCTTGTAGACCTTGCCGTTGTTCGGGTCGAGGATGTCGCCCCCGTCCCAGATGCCCTTGTCGTCGGCGCTGGCCTTGATGTTGCGGATGATGGTCATGCCCAGCACCGGCTTGCCCTTGCGGTCGTCGGTGCACTTGTCGCAGACCTCGTCGACCTTGGTCGCCGGATCGAGGAACTTCTCGATCGTGCCGGTGAACACGCCGTTGGTCTCCTTGATGCGGACCAGGGATTTCTCCTTCTTGGTCTCGTCATCGATCGTCTTCCACACGCCCACCGGCGACACCTGCGCCAGGGCGGACGCGGAAAACGCTACAAACAAAATAGCTGCCAATGACCGTTTCATGCTGGAATCTCCTCGTTTTTTCAAAATGACGGATGGACGCGCTCAAGCGAGCGCCAGCTCAGTATCCATCAAGACCTTGGCGCCGGCGCGCGCGGTGCGCATCAGCGTGGCGGTCTCGGGGAACAGCTTGGCAAAGTAGAAACGCGCCGTCTGCAGCTTGGCGGCGTAGAACGGGTCGGTGTTGCCGGCCGCGATTTCCCGCAACGCCACCTGCGCCATGCGGGCAAAGAAGTAGCCGAACACCAGATGGCCCGCCACGCGCAGGTAGTCCACCGCGGCAGCGCCCACCTCGTCCGGGTTCTGGAAGCCCTTGAAGCCGATCTCGGTGGTGAACTTCGTGATCTGCTCGCCCAGCACCGCGATCGGGGTGACGAACTCCGCCATCTTTTCGTTCACGCCTTCTTCTTCCACCAGCCTGCCGACCAGCTTGCCGAACTTTTTCAGCGTGGCCCCGTTGTTGGACAGAATCTTGCGGCCCAGCAGATCCAGGCTCTGAACCGTGTTGGTGCCTTCGTAGATCATGTTGATGCGGGCGTCGCGCACGAACTGCTCCATGCCCCACTCCTTGATGAAGCCGTGGCCGCCATAGACCTGCTGGCACATCATGGTGGCCTGCCAACCGTTGTCGGTCAGGAAGGCCTTCACGATCGGCGTGAGCAGCGACAGCATCTCCTCGCTGTCCTTGCGCACCTTCTCGTCGGGATGGAAATGCGATTTTTCCAGCAGCACCGAGCAGAAGATCGCCAGCGCGCGTCCACCCTCGGCATAGGCCTTGGCCGTCAGCAGCATCTTGCGCACGTCCGGGTGCACGATGATCGGGTCGGCCGGCTTGTCCTTGGCCTTGGGACCGGACAGGCTGCGCATCTGGATGCGCTCTTTCGCGTAGGCCAACGCGTTCTGGTAAGCCACCTCGGTCAGGCCCAGCGACTGGTTGCCCACGCCCAGGCGTGCCGCGTTCATCATCACGAACATGCCCTGCATGCCCTTGTTGGGCTGGCCCACCATGGTGCCCACGGCGCCGTCCAGCACGATCTGCGCGGTGGCGTTGGCCTTGATGCCCATCTTGTGCTCCAGGCCCCCGCAGTACACGGTGTTGCGCGCGCCCAGGCTGCCGTCCTTGTTGACCAGGAACTTGGGCACGATGAACAGGCTCACGCCCTTGATGCCGGGGGGCGCATCGGGCAGTCGGGCCAGCACCAGGTGAATGATGTTGTCGGCCATGTCGTGTTCGCCGGCGCTGATGAAGATCTTCTCGCCGGTGATGCGGTAGGTGCCGTCGGCCTGCGGCTCGGCCTTGCTGCGCATCAGGCCCAGGTCGGTGCCGCAGTGCGGCTCGGTCAGGCACATGGTGCCGGTCCACTCGCCGCTCACCATCTTGGCCAGATAGGTCTGCTTCTGCTCGTCGGTGCCGTGCGTGTGCAACGCCGCATAGGCGCCGTGCGTCAGCCCCGGGTACATGGTCCAGGCCTGGTTGGCCGAGTTCATCATTTCGTAGAAGCACTGGTTGACCACCAGCGGCAGGCCCTGGCCGCCGAACTCGGGGTCGGAGCTCAGCGCCGGCCAGCCGCCCGCCACGTACTGTGCGTAGGCCTCCTTGAAGCCCTTGGGCGTGGTCACCGCATGCGTCACCGGGTCGAGCGTGCAGCCTTCGGAGTCGCCGCTGATGTTGAGCGGAAAGATCACGTCGGTGGCGAACTTGCCGGCTTCTTCGAGCACCGCGTTGATCGTGTCCACATCGATGTCGGCATGATGGGGCATGGCCTTGAAGTCGTCGGTGACCTTGAACACTTCGTGCATCACGAACTGCATGTCGCGCAGGGGAGGGGTGTAGCTGGGCATGTGAAAGCTCCTTGAAGAAACAGGTGATCAGAGGGGCGCGCCGTAGCGCGAAAGAATGTTGTCGAACCCGGTCGTGGCACGGCCCATCGAGCCGGGGTACTTGAGAAAACGTGCCTCGTAGTGCAGCGCCAGGATCAGCGCATGGATCTCGAACGCGACCTGGTTCTCGTCGGCATCGGCGCGCAGGTGCCCGGCTTCGCGGGCCTGCACCACCGCGCGGGTCATGGCCGCGAGCCAGATGTGCACCGACTCGGCCAGCGCGTCGCGCACCGGCCCGGGCCGGTCGTCGAACTCCACCGCGCCGCTGATGTAGATGCAGCCCGAATCGATTTCGGTCGAGGTGCGCTTCATCCAGTTGCCGAACATCGCGCGCAGGCGCGGCAGTCCGCGCGGTGCCGACAGGGCCGGATAGAACACCTCCTGCTCGAAGCGCGTGTGGTACTCGCGGATCACCGAGATCTGCAACTCCTCGCGCGAGCCGAAATGCGCAAACACGCCCGACTTGCTCATGCCCGTGACCTCGGCCAGCGCGCCGATGCTCAAGCCCTCCAGCCCGATCTGCGCCGCCAGCGCGAGCGCCGCGTCGACGATCGTGGCCTTGGTCTGCTGCCCTTTCTGCAAGGCGCGGCCCTCCCGGCCGTTGGGCGCGGCGGCTCGGCTGACGGTGTCGGTGGTGGCCATCGGCTCCTGGAAATAAAACGAACGATCGTGCTATTTTGCAGGAAATCCGGAGACCCGCCAAGCGTCCGGTGGGTTCTAGAGGGTGATATCTAGTGCACCTCAGGGAAAACACCGACTCCTATCTGACTGCCCGCAAGACCGCCTGGATGTCTGTCTGCAAACTACAATGGTTTCCGCCATGCGCGCCGCCATTCACTACATACCCGAGGCGTATTCCACCAACGGCCCCAGGTTGATGGGTCGTAACGCCGCCGGCGAATCTTTCCTGCGCGGCTACCTCAAACACAGCCGTGCCGATGCGTTCTGGGTTCAATCCGATCAAGCCGAGCACGCCCGACAGTTTTCCGAAACCGTCAAGGCCGCCGGCCGCAAAGAGCCGGTCAAAATGGTGAGCCGTAACAATCTGGCGGACCTGGCGCAAGCCGGCATGGTGTATTTCCCAGCGCCCCACATTGGTGATCTGGCCTGGAATCGCGCCCTTTTTGGCGACCGCGCCTGGAGCCTGTGCGGCATCACGCACACCCTGTCGTCGGCCGGCGCGATGGATGGCATCGTTTCCCTGCTTACCTCACCGGTTCAACCGTGGGATGCTGTGATCTGCACGTCAAGTGCCGTCCGGCAGTCGATTCAACGCATTCTTGATGCCCAGGCGGAATACCTGCGGGCGCGCCTGGGCGTCCAGCGACTGGTGCTTCCCCAACTGCCGGTGATCCCGCTGGGCCTTCATGCCGATGATTTCGTCCATACGGAGGTCCAGCGTGCACAAGCCCGTCTGGCCCTCGGCGCAGACGAGCGAACGATCGTGGTGCTTTACGCCGGGCGATTGTCGTTTCATGCCAAAGCACACCCGCTGGCGATGTACCAAGCCCTGGAAGCATCGGCGCTGAGGCTCCCCCCAGGCGAATCCGTGCTTCTGGTCGAATGCGGATGGCATGCCAACGAAGCGATCGCAAATTCATACGCGGCTGCGGCTGCGATGGTCTGCCCGCACGTGAGGGTGCTGACCCTGGATGGACGCCAGGCAGAGGCACGCCAGCGCGCTTGGGCAGGCGCGGACGTCTTCTGTTCGCTGTCCGACAACCTGCAGGAAACCTTCGGCCTGACCCCGATCGAGGCGATGGCCGCGGGCCTGCCGGTGGTGGTGTCCGACTGGGACGGCTACAGAGACACCGTGCGCGACGGCATTGACGGTTTTCGGATCCCGACCCTGATGCCCGCAGCCGGCCAGGGTATTGACTTGGCACGGCGCCATGCCCTGGAAATCGACAGCTATGACCGGCACTGTGGCTATACCTGCTCAATGGTAGCCGTTGATATGCGGGCTGGCGCGCGAGCCTTTGAACGCCTGTTTGCCTCGACCGAACTCCGCAGACGGATGGGCGAATCAGGCCGCCGACGGGCCCGTGAAGTCTTCGATTGGGTTGCCATCATCCCGAAGTACGAGGCTTTGTGGGATGAACTGGGAACGATTCGAAGCTCTTTGGCATCCATCCAGAAGCCGCTGACCCAACCCTGGCCGGCCCGCATGGACCCGTTTCACACATTTTCCAGCTACGCCACCGTCACGCTCACGGCGGAAACGATGCTGGCTCTCGAAGCCTCCGACTGGCAGGCCATCGAGCATCGAATATCCACTTACCGAACCCTCGCGATGGTCAGCTTCGCCGAGCCGGTCCTCCCGTCCCCGTCAGAGGTGCAAACCTTGCTGAGTGCCGCTTCGCGCGGCCCGCAACGTGTGTCCGAACTGGCAGGCTCCCTCTCCATTGACAGGCGCCCCACCGCCTTGAACAGCCTGGCCTGGCTGGTCAAATTAGGTGCAATGAAGGTTCTTCCGCCAGGCACGCCCGCGACGCTGTCATGAAACCGACAATCACCTCCGCTTTGGAATCGACTCGCTGGCGACCGCGGCCTACGGATGTCAGAAACCGGAGCGGATCTGGGAAGCATGGGTATTCAGTTCCAACTGATTCGCACAACCGAGCAGAACTCCACGTTGAAGGATGTTGACATGAGCACCCGCCACCTGTTCGTCATCGATTCGGGGATCGCCAACCCTCTGGAGGTAATTCGGGAACTGCCAATTGACAGCGAGTGGGTGATGCTGGATGCGCAACACGACGGTATTCTGCAACTACTGGATATTCTGGCCAACCACGCTCAACTGGACTCCCTCCATATTCTGTCGCACGGAGCACAAAGCTCGTTTCGGTTGGGAAACACTGCACTGAGCGGCCAGAACATCGAGCGCTACGCCGACGCGCTGATGCGCATTGGGTCCTGTCTGAACGACGGCGGGGACATCCTGCTGTATGGATGCGACGTGGGTCTGGGTAAGGAAGGCGCGTCGTTTGTGCAACGGTTGGCCGAACTGACCGGCGCCGATGTCGCCGCATCAAGCAATGCCACAGGTTCGCCAGATCTGGGCGGCGACTGGATACTGGAGATTCATGCGGGCGCCGTGGAAGCGACTGCCCTGAATGGCGCTTCTTCAGCCGCGTTCTTGACCGCCAACACCGCGCCCACACTTTCTATCGACACGGCGCCGCCAACCACATACGAAATCGAATACAACGACATAAATGGATTCGCCACACCCTTCACATCCGCGGCGATTGGCGGTCTTTTCGGATCGAACGACGTCGACTGGTTCAGCGTCCGGCTTGAAGAACTCGGGTTGCAGGCATTTTCCTTCGACACGTCCACCATGAACTTCGGGTTGTGGACGGTATCCTGGTATGACTCGAGGATGCAGGTCATCTCGACAAGGAGTTCGGGACCATCGAATGGCACTGCATCGGCGACGTACGAGTTTCCGGTGTCCAGCGCTGGAACGTATTACGTACAGGTGCGCGCCACCGATCCCGGCTTGTACAACGGCGGCTTGTACACCTTCTCACTTTCGTCTCTCGATCCACGAACCTACAAGGATACCGGCGTGGACGATGCGTTCGCTCCCAAGTTGGGCAGATTGATCGGCAGGGATATCGATCCCGGGACGACTTTGATCTACGGAGTCGAGACCGGCACAGACCACGGTTCAACGGTGCAGGCAAAAGGCGCTTTTGGCTCGCTCTCCGTCAGCAAGACAAACGGACTGTTCACGTACACCCCCGACGACGGCGCCATCGAAGGCCTGAAGAACGATGCCATTGAAGCATTCACGATGACGGTGTCGGATGGCACGGCGTTCGCTTCCGCGACCTACGCCTTGAAAATCATCGGCGCCGATGACCCGACAATCTTTGGCGGTACGACAACCGGCGCGGTCAGCGGAAATGGTCCGACAACGGCGGGTGGAACGCTGACGGCAACAGATCGCGACATCGGGGACGCAGCCATCAATGGCCAAGAAAACTCGGTCGGTACATACGGGAGATTTTCCATTGGCTCCAGCGGAAACTGGTCGTACGAACTGTCGGTCTCCGCGCCGAACGTCCAGGCCCTTGCGCTGGGCCAGACCTCAACCGACACGTTCAGTGTTTCGACGGCCGGAGGGATGACCCAGCATATTGTCGTCACCGTACACGGTACCAATGCCTTCATCGCCGGTAGCGACGGTGACGATCTGCTCATCGGCACCTCTCTCGACGACCAGATGCTGGGTTTTGCTGGAAATGACACCCTCAGTGGCGAGAACGGCAACGACCGACTCGATGGTGGCACGGGGATCGATACAGCACGGTTCGGTGGCCTCCGCGAGCATTTCCAGTTGACGACCGTCTCAGGTCATTGGAGCGTTCAGGACTTGCACGGCGTTGAAGGCATTGATCAACTGACAGACATTGAACGGCTGAAGTTCTCCGACAGAAGGATCGCACTGGACCTCGGGCCCGAAGAACACGCCGGTCAAGCCGTGGCGATTGCAGGTGTCTTGGCGCCATCACTGATACAAGTCCCCTCCGCCATAGGAGCAATCCTTGCCTTGATCGATCAGGGATCAGGCGTGCCGGAAGTCTTTCAATTGGCGCTAGACGTCGGTCTGGTCAGCGAAATCGCGGGCGCAGACACCGACACGGCCTTGGCACAGATGGCCTTTCGCAACGTGACCGGAGGCGATGCCGATGCTGAAATCACGGACTGGCTGGTAAGCTTCATGGACGGACGAAACTCAAATCTCAGTCAGGCACAGTTTCTAGCGACGATTTCCGGATTGGAGATCAATCGGTCTCATGTTGATCTGGTCGGTCTGCAACAAACCGGGTTGGAATACCTTTGACAGGCCGCCGTTCCAAATAGGCGACAACCGCGCGGCCTACCGACTCCAAGGTGTTTCACAGCACTCTGGCCAGACAGGCATCCAAATGCTCTGAAGGAAGCCGTTTGAATCCTGAGCGCGCAAAACGCTGCAGTCGACCCACCGCGAAAGCAGTCAACAGGGACGCCTGAACCTGCGCATCCACAGTGGGGGTTTGCGAGACATCGGGCGTCTCTACCTGATACAGCACCCTGCGCAAAGTGGCCTCGATCTTGTCGAAGAACAGGTTCATGCGCTGCAACAGGCGCTCGTTCTCGTACACCAGCGCGTCGCCCACCATCACCCGCACCATGCCGGGGTTCTTCTCGCCGAACTGGAGCAGCATGGCCATGATCCGGGCCACCTGTTGCGCACCGTCGCCCGTGCCGGCCGCCGTGATCTGGTTGATCAGCGTAAACACCGACTGCTCGATGAACTCGATCAGCCCCTCGAACATCTGCGCCTTGCTCGCGAAGTGCCGGTACAGCGCCGCCTCGCTCACCTGCAGGCGCGCCGCCAACGCAGCGGTGGTGATGCGCTCGCCATCGGGCTGCTCCAGCATCGCCGCCAAGGCCTGCAGGATCTGGATCCGCCGCTCGCCCGGCTTGGGGCGTTTGCGACCGGCCGCCTCGGTGACCGGTTCGGAGTTTTCGGCGACGGAATGGGCATCGAAGTCGGACATGGCGGGTCGGGCGCGGCGGTTCAACTCATTCTCGCACAGCGCCTGTCAGGGTAATTGCGGAGGCTACCGCCGGCCATCAAACGGATGTGAATGAACGCGCCGGGTTCGCAACGACCGTCGCCCGCGCCCTCAGTGGCTGCGGATCATCGTGCCGTAGGCCTGGTCGGTCAGGATCTCCAGCAGCATCGCATGCGGCACGCGCCCGTCGATGATGTGCACCGCGTGCACCCCGCTGCGCGCCGCGTCGAGCGCGCCGGCGATCTTGGGAATCATGCCGCCACTGATGGTGCCGTCGGCCACCAGCTCGTCGATGCGCCGCATCGTCAGTTCCGGCAGCAGCTGGCCCTGCTGGTCGAGCACGCCCGGAATGTTGGTCAGCATCAGCAGCTTCTCGGCCTGCAGCACCGTGGCCAGCTTGGCGGCCACCACGTCGGCGTTGATGTTGTAGCTCTCGTTGGCCGCGCCGAAACCGATCGGGCTCACCACCGGAATGAACTGGTCGTCCTGCAAGGCCCGCACCACCGACGGGTCGATCGACTCGATGTCGCCCACCTGGCCCACGTCGTGCTCCTTGGTCGGGTCTTTCTGGTCGACCATGCGCAACTTCCTGGCGCGGATCAGGCCGCCGTCACGCCCGGTCAGGCCCACGGCCTTGCCGCCGGCCTGGTTGATCAGGCCCACGATGTCCTGCTGCACCTCGCCGCCCAGCACCCACTCCACCACCTCCATGGTCTCGGCATCGGTGACACGCATGCCCTGGATGAAGGTGCCCTTCTTGCCCAGGCGGTTCAGCGCGTTCTCGATCTGCGGCCCGCCGCCGTGCACCACCACCGGGTTCATGCCCACCAGCTTGAGCAGCACCACGTCCTGCGCGAACGCGGCCTGCAGCGCGGGGTCGGTCATGGCGTTGCCGCCGTACTTGATGACCAGCGTCTTGCCGTGGAAGCGGCGGATGTAGGGCAGCGCCTGGGCCAGGATTTCGGCCTTGTCGCGGGGGGTGACAGTAACAACTGCATTGCTCATTGGAATGCCTCGGTTGGTGATTCAGGCGGCTCGGACGATTGTGCCGCAACTGGCGATGCCGCCCCGACCCGGCACTGCGCCAATGACTCGACCCAACGCATCTGCCGAGGCAAGCAGGCCGTCACCAAGTCATACTCGGCAATCGCCTTGGCACGGGCGTTGGCACCCAGCCGCACGCGCTCGCTCGGCCTTTCCAACAAGTCGCACACCTGTTCGACGAGTGCCGCCTGATCGAAAAACGGCACCAGGCGGCCCGTCACATCCTGCTCGACAACTTCCTGCACAGGCGGTGTCGCGCTTGCCACGATCGCGCAGCCCGCGCTCATCGCTTCGATCAGGCTCCAGCCCAGGACAAAAGGATAAGTCAGGTAGATGTGAACACTGGAAAGTTGCAAGATTCCCACGAAATGGGCATGCGGCACGTTACCCAGGAAGTGCACGCGACCCCATTCGTCGCCGCTCATCTGAACACGTGCCTCTTCGGCGAACTTGTTCTTCCAGGTCGATCCATCCTTAGGCGCAGGGCCGTAACTTGAACCGTCGCCTCCGACAATCAGCACATGCGCATTCCGCCGGCGACGCAGCAAGGCGGGCAACGCACGCATCAGCACGTGGTAACCGCGACCCGGCTCGAGATTACGGTTGACAAATGTAATGACTTCGTCCTGTCTGGACAGCACCAGCCCCCCCAAACCTGGAAATTTCACGCGAATGCCGGGCCTGGGCGCCACAACCCGGGTATCGATACCATCGTGAACAACCTGTATCCGATCACGAAACGGCTCGGGGTACCCATCAGCCTGCCAACGCGTTGGCGACAGGGCACCGTCAGCCGCATCGAATTGCAGCATCAGGTGGGCGTTCTTGACCAGAATCCTGCAGCTCATCGCTGGATCAGGCACCGAGAACTCCGGGTCGAATCCCACATCGGCCCCATGCGCGCGATAGAAGAACTCGCAATACAGCCCAAGCCGCACAGAGGGCCAGACATCTTTGACAAAAAGGCTTTCACCCCAGCCGGGATGGGCAACGATCACATCCGGGCTGTAGCCTGCGGCTTTCAGTTCCAGAGCGGCGCGGAAAACAGCCTCCGCCCGAATCACCTTGCTTTCAAAATCCCCGACCCATGGATGAATGCCTGGCGTGTTGCCGCGTGGCAGTGTGTACTTCACGGTGTGCACGCCCTGCCACACATCCGGCGCTCCCTGCCGCATGGTCAACGCCGTCACCCGGTGGCCCTTCGCGGCAAGCGCCGGGGCCAAATGGGTGAACTGCGCCGGAAAATTCTGATGGATGAACAACAACTCCAAGCCACACCTCCTGACAACCCAAGACCCGACGATTCCGCCAATGGTAGCGTGACAGGTGCACGCTTTCATGACCAACCATCCCGAACAGCTGCCACAAGCGCACATGAAAAAGTCATATAGGACTTCTGATAGAATTCCTTTCCTATATGAACAAAATGCTGAGAATCCCTCTGCACGCTTCGCCAGAGCAAAGCGCCCGTTTGCAGGCCTTGCAGGCGACGTTTGCCGAGGCCTGCAACGCCCTTTCCCCTTTGGTGCAGAAGTCCCGGGTCTGGAACCGCGTCGCCTTGCATCACCTGGCCTACAAGGAATTGCGCCAGAAGTACCCGGACATGGGCTCCCAGATGATTTGCAACGTGATCTATTCAGTATCGCGCACCAGCCGGCTGGTATTTCAGCATCCCGCGAGCCCATTCAACGTCGCGCGACTCGGTGAGCGCGCGCTTCCACTGCTACGGTTCACCGCCAATTCCCCGGTCTACTTCGACCGTCACACCCTGAGCATCAGGGAAGGGCAATTGTCGCTCTACTCGCTGGGCGGTCGAATGCACTTCAACATCTGCGTGCACCCCCGCGACCGGGACCGGTTTGAAAACCAGAAGTTGCGCGAAATCGTGTTGTCGCGGCGCCGGGACGGCCTGTACCAGCTGGCTTTCTGGTTCTCGGATGACAACGAAGAATCGGCAACAGCCGTGCCCGATTCAGCACGCCCGGCGGGCCTCCCGCTGCCGAAATATGTCCAGATCGAGGAAGCCGCATGAAACCCCCATCGACCCACGCATCGGAATTGCGCGAGGCCCTTGAGAGGCTTCGCCCCCTGTTCGTGCGCGCCGCCCTCTTCAGCCTGATCACTTCGCTGCTGATCCTGATGCCCAGTGTTTACATGCTTGAGGTATACGACCGCGTCGTCAACAGCCAGAGTCACACCACACTGGCCATGCTCACCGCATTGGTCATTGGCGCCTTCATCGTCATGGAAATTCTGGACTGGGCACGCACCACCGTCATGCACCAGGCCGGACAGATGCTGGACGAATCACTGCGCGAGCGCATCTTCAACCTGAGTTTTCAGGCAGGCCTGCGAAAAATTCCCGGTGGCACACCGCAGACCATGAATGATCTTCGGACGCTACGGGAGTTTCTCTCATCCCCGCCACTGCTGGCGATGATGGAGGTCCCGGTGGCGCTGTTGTTCATCGTCTTGGTGTTCGCGATGAACGCGTGGCTCGGCTGGGCCGCGGTTGTTGGCGCCCTGGTGCAGGCAGCCATTGCCTGGCTCAATGAGAAAAAGACCCGCCCACCACTGACCACCGCCAACATGGCCGCCGTCTCGGCCCAACAATATGCGGATGGCGCGCTTCGAAACGCCCAGGTGATCGAGTCCATGGGCATGCTCAAGAACATCCATGGCCACTGGATGCAACGTCAGCGCGCCGTCATGTCACTCCAGGCCCGGGCATCCGATCTTGCAGGGGGATTCAGCGCTGCCTCGAAATTCTGGCAGCTCGTCGTGAGCTCCGCGCTCCTTGGACTCGGTTGCCTTGTGCTGCTGCATGGCGAATTGTCCGGTGGCTCGGGCATGATGATCGTTGCGTCGATCCTCGGCGGACGCGTGCTGGCACCGTTGGTGCAGATCGTGGGCCAATGGCAACTGGTGGTGAATGCCCAGACCGCCTGGAAGCGGCTGGATGAGCTGCTGAACAAGATTCCGGCCACTGCTCCGGGCATGCCCTTGCCCCCGCCGAAGGGCCTGCTGAGCGTGGAAAACCTGGTTGCGGGCCCGCCCAACAGCAACATTCAAATCCTGCGGGGGGTCTCCTTCCGGATCAACCCCGGCGAAGTGCTGGCCGTGGTAGGCCCTTCGGCTTGCGGAAAAACAACCTTGGCGCGTCTGCTGACTGGCCTCTGGCCGGCTTTTGTCGGGAAGGTGCGGCTCGACGGTGTGGACATTTTCAACTGGAACAAGGCCGAGCTTGGGCCCCATATCGGCTACCTGCCGCAAGGCGTCCAGCTTTTCGAGGGCACGATCGCCGAGAACATCGCCCGATTTGGCGACATCGACATGCGGCTCGTCGAGCGCGCCGCGCGCGCGGTTGGGCTGCACGAATTGATCACCGAACTCCCCGATGGCTACCACAGTGCCGTCGGACGTGAGGGTGCCATTTTGTCAGGTGGGCAGCGCCAGCGCATCGGACTGGCTCGAGCCATCTACGGAGACCCGGTGTACGTGGTGCTGGACGAGCCGAATGCCAGCCTCGACGACCAAGGTGATGCCGCCCTTGCCGACACGATCCGCCAGATGAAAGCCAATGGCACGACCTTCGTGGTCATGACCCACCGGACCAGCATCCTCGCGGTCGCGGACAAGATGCTGGTACTGCGAGACGGACAAATGCAGGCGTTTGGCCCGCGCGACGAAGTATTGGCCGGCCTTTCGCAGGCGCAGCAGCGAGCGCCCGCCACGACCTGAAGCCAATTTTTCTTCCAACGCCACGCCATGCACACACCTTCATTTTTCGAGCGCAGCGACCTGACGCGCGCCCTCTGGGCATTCCGGCGCGAGTTCTTCGTCGTCGGATTGTTCAGCATGGTCGCCAACCTGCTGATGTTGACGCCCACGCTCTACATGCTACAGGTTTATGACCGGGTCAT
Organism: Candidatus Skiveiella danica; assembly: GCF_022705245.1. Lineage (NCBI taxonomy): Bacteria > Pseudomonadati > Pseudomonadota > Betaproteobacteria > Burkholderiales > Comamonadaceae > Candidatus Skiveiella > Candidatus Skiveiella danica. The sequence goes on from NZ_JAKJEW010000006.1 coordinate 110,717, forward strand.
GCTCAGCGGAAGCGACCTCACCTTGCTCGCCGTTTCCTTGATCTGCCTGTTCCTGCTTGGCGTCATGGGAACGGCCGAATGGTTCCGGTCCAGACTGCTGGTCCGCGTCGGCGTCGCCATCGACCAGGCGCTCAGCACACGTGTTTTCAACGCCAGCTTCGAGGCTTACCTGAACCAGACCAGCACCCATCCATCCCGCGCGTTCTCCGACCTGATTCAGGTTCGGCAGTTCCTGACCGGGCAAGGTGTCTTCGCGTTCTTTGATGCGCCATGGACCCCCATCTATATCGGCGTGCTGTTTCTCCTGAGTCCCTGGCTTGGCGCTCTTGCCATCCTGTTCGCGCTGGTCCAAGGGTTCATCGGGTGGTTTGGCCACCGGCACACCCTGGAACCCTCGGAAGCCGCGGGCAAAGCATACGGCGATGCGCAGACCTATTTTCAAGGCAAGCTCCAGAACATGGAAGTCGTGGAGTCCATGGGCATGACCCACAACCTGCGCCGGCAATGGGAGAAAAAGCACGCGACATACCTGGAACAGAATGACCACGCGCAAGCCTTGAGTCACCGGATCGCCGCTTGGAGCAAGTTCATCCGGTACAGCCAACAGTCGCTGGTGCTGGGCGCCGGCGCGTTGCTGGTCATCGACGGCCAGATGACCGTCGGCGCCATGATTGCCAGCAACGTGCTGATGGGACGCGCGCTGGGCCCGATTGACCAGATCGTCTCCACCTGGCGCACCGTTGCCAGCGTCAAGGCGGCTTTCCTGCGGCTGGAAAGGCTGATCGAGGAGTACCCCGAGCGCGACCCTGCGCTGCGCCGCGTCGCGCCAGCCGGCAGCGTCACCCTCCGCGAGGTGGTCGCAACGGCGGAGGGTCGCATCGCGCCGATCCTCAAAGGCATCAGCGCCCGCTTCGAACCGGGCACCGTCACAGCGATTCTCGGTCCATCGGGGTCCGGAAAATCCACGCTGGCCCGTGTGCTGGTCGGCATCTGGCCTTCCGTTCAAGGCGAAGTCCTGCTTGACGCCTTGCCGATGAACAGTTGGGACCGAACCGAACTCGGCCCGTACCTGGGGTACCTTCCACAGGACATCGAACTGTTCGACGGTACGCTGGCCGAGAACATCGCCCGGTTTGGCGATGTTGACGCCGAACGCGTGATTGCGGCCGCCCAGTGCACCGGCTTGCACGAGATGATTCTTCGATTTCCCAAGGGTTATGACACCCCCATCGGCGAAGCCGGCCAATTGCTGTCGGGCGGCCAACGGCAGCGGATTGCGCTGGCGCGCGCGGTCTACGGCGAGCCGTGCCTGATTGTTCTGGACGAACCCAATGCGAACCTGGACGACGCTGGCGAGCAGGCCCTGATGCAGGCCATTCGCGAACTCAAGGCCAAGGGCAAGACGATCGTTCTGATCACCCACCGTCCGAACGCATTGGGCGTCGCAGACCGGATCGTGTTGCTGGCCGATGGCCGCATACAGGCCCAGGGCCCCCGCGACGAGGTGCTTGCCAGCATTCTCAAGACCCCTTCCACCGGGCGCCCCGCACCGATTCCTTCGGCATTGCCGGCGACGCGCTGAGAGTCAGCGCCGAATCACACCTCTTACAGACGCCCACCCCGATTCCTATCCAGATACGACACCATGCCTGACAAGTTGACCACACTCATCACCTCCAAGCTCGCGGCTGGCGCCCCCCCCCAGAGCCCCGCGCTACCCGATGAATCTGCGCAGAAAGACTCCACGCGCGCCGCCATCAGCCGCACCATGCGGGTGGGACTCTGGACCCTGGGCATCGGTTTTGGCGGTTTCCTGTTGTGGGCCGCTTTTGCGCCGCTTGACGAAGGTGTGCCCGCCAACGCCATGGTGTCGATCGACACCAAGCGAAAGCCGGTCCAGCACCAGACCGGGGGGATTGTCAAGGAGGTGCTGGTCAAGGAGGGCAGCATCGTGGCGGCGGGTCAAACGCTGCTGCGGCTGGACGACGCCGCGACGCAGGCCAATCTCGGCGCCGTGCGCGAACAGTTCTTTGGTCTGCGGGCCGTCCAGGGCAGACTCCTGGCCGAGCAGGCTGGTCGCAGCGCCATCGAATTCGACCCTGAATTGCTCGCGGCCGCGAATTCCGACCCGCTGATCGCCCGCCATGTGCAGAATCAGCAGCAATTGTTCGTCACCCGGCGCGCCGCGCTTGCCGCCGACCTGCAAGCGGTCGAAGAAGGCATTCAGGGCAATGAAGGCATGCTCGCAGCCTACAAAGGCATGCTTGAGAGCCGCCGCAGCCACCTGGCACTGCTGGCCGAAGAACTTGCCCAGACGCGTGAACTTGTCAAGGAGGGTTACGTTCCCCGCAACCGGCAAAGAGAACTGGAGCGATCCCTCGCCGACTCCACAGGGGGCGTGGCTGAGCTTCAGGGCAATGTGGTGCGCACCCAGCGAGCCATCATGGAATTGCGCCAGAAGGCCATCGGGCGCCGGGCCGATTTTCGCAAGGAAGTTGAAACCTCGCTGGCCGATGTCACGCGCCAGGTGCAGGCCGACTCCGGCAAATTCGTCGCCCTGTCGAACGAACTGGCCCGCACTGAAATCAAGGCGCCGGCCGCCGGACAGGTCGTTGGACTGGCCTTCCAGACTGCCGGCAGCGTGATCGCGCCCGGCATGAAAATTCTGGATATCGTCCCCGAGAACGAGCAACTGCTGCTCGATGCGCGCGTGCCCCCGCAGATGATCGACCGGGTGGTTGCCGGCCAGCCGGTGGACATCCGTTTTTCCGCCTTTGCCCACAGCCCTGCGCTCGTGGTGAAAGGGGTGGTGCATTCGGTGTCCAAAGACCTGGTGACCGACGAGCAAACCCGCACCACGTACTACCTGGCCCGTGTTGGCCTGACACCCGAGGGATTCAAGGAGCTCGGCAAGCGGCAAATGCAGCCGGGCATGGGCGCCGAGGTGATCTTCAAGACCGGGGAGCGCTCCATGTTGACCTACCTGACCCATCCGCTGACGAAGCGCATTGCCGCGGCCATGAAAGAAGAGTGACCACCATGCGCGATCTTCGTCCGGCGACGCACACGCCACCCCACCCCGTCTCCTCGATCTGGCTTGGCGCCTTCCTCGCGCTGGCCTGCGCCTGCGTGCCGTTTGAGGCGGCGCAGGCGCTGGACCTTCGCCAGGCCTTCGACGCCGCCATCACGGCCGACGCCCGGTTGAACGCGGCGCGAGCCACCGCCGACGCCGCGGCGGAACGGCTGCCTCAAGCCAGGTCCCAGCTGCTCCCGAACATCGCATTGTCGGCCAGCCGGGCGGAGAACCTGCTCGACACCACCCGGCCGAACCCCTTGACCGGCGACAAATTCACCACCACCGAACGGTATCCCAGCACCAACGCCGTGCTGAACCTGCGTCAAACCCTGTTTCGGCGTCAGCAGACCCTGGCCGTCGATCAGGCTGAATACCTCGTCGATGACGCGCGCCAGACACTGAACCTCGAAATACAGAACACTGGGGTGCGCCTGAGCGGCGCCTATTTTGACGCCCTGCTGGCCACTGACCAGCTCGAATTGATCGAGGCTCAGAAAATCAGCACCACCACCGGCCTCGATGCGGCGCGCAAGGCGCTGGTGGCCGGCCACGGCACCCGCACGGATGTGGATCAGGCCCAGACACGGCTGGACATGGTGCTTGCCCAGGAGATCGAAGCCAGGCAACACGTGGACTTCACCCGCCGGCAGTTGCAGAACCTGATCGGGCGCGCGCCCGATACCCTGGCCGGACTCGACCCCGCACGCTTGCAACCCGGCGCCAAGTCGGTCGGCAGCCTGAACGACCTCATCGCCGAAGCCACGGCCAGCAGCCCGGAGATCCGCTCGCTGAAAGCGCGGGTCGAAGCCAGCCGGCTTGAGGTTGCCCGGGCGTCTGCAGGCCACTACCCGACGCTTGACCTGGTTGCCCAGATCTCCAACAGCCAGAGCGACAGCGTCACCAACCCGTTTGCCGCCTACTACAACCGCTCCATCGGCGTGCAGTTGAACTTGCCGATCTACTCGGGCGGCTATGTCACATCGGCCGAGCGGCAGGCGGCTGCGCAACTGCAGAATGCACAGGCCGTGCTGGACGGCGCCGTGCTGGACCTGAGCCTGAAAGTCGAGCGGGAATACCGCAACGTCACCGAAGGCGCCGCCAAAATCCAGGCACTGGGCCAGGCCACCCGCTCGGCCGGTGTCGCCCTTGAATCCACCCGAAAGTCCTATGCAGCCGGCGTGCGCACGTTGCTGGACGTGCTGAACGCCGATCAGGAACTCAAGGCCAACGAGCGCAACCTGTTTCAGGCGCGATACAACTACATCACGGCCCGCATCCGTCTGGCCGCGCTGCTGGGCAACGCGAACCCTGTGATCGAAGAAACGAACGGCTGGCTCAGGTAAACCGGAGCACCGTGTCCTGAACGGTGACGCCAGGGACACCCGGCGCCGGCGGCGCAGCGGACGCCGCGCCCGTTTGCCGCTGACGGCCCAACTGGTCGAGCGTGGCGAACTGTTGCAGCGACAGGCGTTGCGCATAGGCCAGTGCCAGCGCGTCATGGCGGCGCAGCGCCAGGAAGGATTCGTCGGGCAAGTGGGCGAGCTTTTCAGCGTCAACCAGGTACAGGTTGTCCAAAGTGGGCGCCTCGACGGACTTGCCGTCGGGCAAGCGAAGACCGATCGTCAGCGGGCTCAGCAGCCCAGCCTCTGCCAGCGCCGCGCAAGCCAGTCGGGTGCGGGTGCGGTTCAGCGCCACCTGGCGCAACAGATCGATGATTCCGGACAGGGCCTCGGTCGGCTTGCCCGAATGGTCAAAAAACGCCTTGCCGTCACCGCCCTCACCGACCAGTCCGGTGGACTCGTCGACACACAAGACCGGTGCGGTCGCACCGGTGGGCGTGGCGAGCGTGAACGGATAGGCGCGAACCAGCGCGGGAATGTAACGCCCGAGCCATTGGCCCTGTGGGGACACCCCCAGGCTATGCCCGGGTTGAACCCCCAGCAGAGCGACCAGGTCCCAGGCGCCGTCCCGGTGGTGAAAGGCGATGGGGAAGCTGGCGGCCACCTTTTCGGCCTCGGCCTGGACCACAGGCTGCATGGCCCAACCCGCTGCGAACTCGTAGGTCCGCGCGGCCCGCCAGGTTTTGTTGGCATGATTCCCGGGCGTGACAGCGAGTACTTGCATCGACTTCCTTTTGGTGAACGGTTTTGTTGACAGGCCTTCCGTGCCCTGTCAGAGCATCCCCAGGGACTTGCCCGCCTGCCAGAACGGGCCTGAAAATTCCCGGACGAGGCGCTCCAGCTCGGCGTCAAACACGGGGCCTTCCGTGTGCTTTGCCCCTTCGATTTCCAGGGAGACGGTGACGGTTCGCCGCAATTGTGCCAGTTTCTCCAGAAGTCCCTCCACCGCGGGCGCCTGCGCCGGAAACTGGGCGCCCTGCGCGCTTTCGGCCAGCAGCAAGGCCTTCAACGCATCGATTGGGGTCGCCTGCCCGACGCCAGGCACGGCGAGTGCCCGGTACGGGGCGCCGTCCCGAACCGCCTGCGCGATCGCCAGGTTCAACCGTGACGCGTTGGCAGGTGCCGCAAGCGGGATCTGAATCCAACCGGCGTCCATCATCAAGGACACTTTCTGCACGGTATCGGCCAGCCTGGCGTCACCGGTTCGAAGCTGGATATCGTTCAGGCTGGCTCCGCCCGGCTGCGCCGCGATGTCGAGAACGCCCTTGAAGGCGCCACGGTTGAAGCTGATCTTGCCGGCCGTGGTTGCGAGTTCCAGCTTTCCGTTGCTACCCTCGGGCAGCGCCATAAAGGGCGAACTCACAAAACGCGTGGCCTCGACCTGCCGTTGGCGTTGGCCAGCCCAAGCAGGTGCTTTGCCCTTGATGTAGAGGTCACGCCGGAATGCCTTCAGGGTCGCGATATCCCTCAAAGACTCCCGCATCACGGGGTCGGCTTCGGCCTGGATCAGTTTGGCGGCAGCCACCGGCATCAAGCCATCAAACGCGTCCGGCAGGGTGGCCGTGCCCAGCCACGCCAGCTTGACCGCTTCGGCCTCCGCCATCATGTCTGCGACGAACTGCGGCTGCCAGTTCTGGTTGTTGTACTCCTGGGTCAAGTAGGCCATGTCAAGTTCGCCCGCTGATTTCAGGCGGGCCTTCAACCCGGGTTGTGCGGCGAAAATGGGGGCCTTGACCTCTTCCAGCCGGGCGAAAGCCTCGAGCGTCTTGCGGATCGCTGCGCCGCCGTCAACCGCCGTGCGAAGATTGAGCCTGACCAGGTGCTGGAAAGGCTGCGCAGACAGCCAGCCGGGCACGGTGTTGTAGCTGGTGTAATACAGCCCTCCGGGGCGGAGCAGCCGAGCCGCCAGGGCCCACAGGCTGGCGCGCACCGTCGGCGAAACCCACGAGGCGATCCCGTGGGCGACGGCGTAGTCGACCTGGCCATCCAGATCGCCGCCCGATGCATCGAGCAGCGAAACCGGGTCTTGCGCCAACTGCAGGAAATCAGCCTCGACAAAGCGGATGTTGGTGAGTTTCGCATCCTCGGCCAATTTTCGCGCGTGGCGCACATGCGCCGGCATGAAGTCAATGCCCAGAAACTGGCTGTCGGGAAAGGATGCAGCGAGCAGGATCAGGTTGAAACCCTGGCCACAACCCAGATCGACGTAACGAAACCGCTGCAAAGGCATGACCTCGCCTTGCAACAGGGCTGCCCAGGCCAGGTGGGTGGGCGTCATCTCCCGGTAATAGCCGTAGGTGTACCCATCGGCCGCGTAGTAGCCATGCTGCCAGGCTGCGCTGCTGTTGTTCATGTCTGGACGGTCCTTCTGCTGAGAAATAAACAAGGGGGATCGCCAACAGGCCGCGTTGCAATGACGGGCATTTTGTGGCCTTTCACGATCATGCGCCCTGGCGGCCTTGCAGCCGGACCGGGCGGGCAAGTATAGACCAATGCCGAGAGCGCCCGCGCTGGCCTGTTCGCTTGGGCCGCCTGGGACTCCGGGAGGTGATGCCTACCGCTTTCGGATCACTGGCCCGCCACCGTTTCCGGGTGCTACGCCGGGAATGGACCTCTCCCTCATCGCGCGCGGCCGCCGCAACGAAGACCCCTCGCCTTGGACGCCCGCGCTTTGCTGTTCCTGGCCGCAGCACGCCCTCGCCGGCCGTGCCGCGCAGGCTCGGTTCATCGATTGGCGCACGATGCCCACTCCACGCTTGCGCCCACCAGCGGTCGGCTGCCGGCCGCCGCGCGGCTCTTTGCTCTCTGACCGCAGACTGCAACGGACATTGCGCCGACTCCTGAGTGCCGATGCCAGACGAAAAAAAAGCCGGACAAGCCGGCTTTTTGTTTGACAGGCCCCGGTTTCCCGGGGCCCTTTGGTTCGCTGTGGGGCGATCAGACGAAGACGAAGTCGCTGGTGGTCAGGCTGCCGCCCTGCGCGGCCAGACCGAGAATGCCGATTTCATGCACCGCCTCGGTGAAGTCGGTTCCACCGCCGGCGAACGCGGCAGGGAAAAGGGTGGTACGGTTCGCCATACCAAACGCGCCGCCCGAGAAGTCAGCACCATTTGCCGCGAACAGCACCTGATAGTCGGCGCCGGTGGCGCTTTGATTGAAGGTGCCGTTGGCGTTGTAGTCACCGCGGCGAACCACGATCTGCACGTCACCAGCGGCGCCGCTACCGATGTTGGTCGCGACCGCCGTCTGGCTGGCGTAGTACGCGATGGCGTAGGTGTTGTCGCCGTCACCCGATCCCCCAGCGTCGATCCGAATGACATCAACACCCGGCGTGTAGTCGGTGATCACGTCTTGCCCACCCAAGGCGAGGGTGGTCGACTTGCCGGCTTCGGTGTAAGCGGGATTGGCCACCAGCGCGTTGACCAGGCTGGCCGAGTCGAACACATAGGCAAACACGTCGAGTCCGGCGCCACCGGTCAGCGTTTCGAGCGTCCCGGCCTTGTTGGCCGCGTTGCCGCCACCGATGATCCAGTCATTGCCCGCACCACCGACGATGTTGTCATTGCCCACGTTCTGGGCGTTGCCGGCAAGACCCCGGTTGGGATCCATGGAGTCGCCGAACAGCACATCGTTGCCGGCACCGCCGTCAATGGTGTCGGCGCCACCGTAACCGACCAGCAGGTCAGCGCCGCCATTGCCAGCCAGCGTGTCGGCCGAGTTGGTCGCAAACACCAGATCGCCCGATTCGGTTCCCCGGAAGGTGAAGCCTTTGCTGGCGGGCGGGTTGTTCGGATCATTGGCGAGCACGGCGAACGTGTAGTTGGCGATGGGTACTGGGACATCGATGTTGTATCCAGTAGACGCGCCGGGCAAGGGAGAGAATCCGCTCGTCGCCTCACTGAGGAAAACGGTGTGGTTGGCGGCCGTGCTGGTCAGCCCGGTGGCGTCCACCAAGGCGGCCACTTCGTCCTGGAAGTACAGGCCTGTCACGTTGCCGCTACCCGACACCATCACATTGGAGCCGCCTTGCTGCACCTGCTGATCAAGCCCGATCAGGTTGTTGAAGATGGTTTCGCTTGCGCCGCCGTCATTCAGGTCATAGGCAGCGTCGATTTCGCCCTGCACCAGACCGGAGGTGTTGATCATCACGGTGCCGATGGACGCGGACTGCAGCCAGTTATCCCCGGTTACGGCCCCCACCTTGGACACGGGCCCCTGCACATTCGTGCCACGATCGTTGACCAGGCTACCAAACGCACCGAAACTCCCAAACAGGTTGACCGTGGATGAACGGCCACCCGTGATATTGATCGTGTTCACCGTGGAGGCCGAGCCGGAACCGGCAAAGGTGTCATCGGCGTCAATGCCCCACTGGGTGATCGTCGAGCTCAGCGCCGCATCGATGGTGATGGTTTCGAGGTCGCTGGGGTTGTCGCCGAAGCCGCCGAAGAAGTCGCGCGCACCGATCAGACCCATTTCGATGTCACCGTCGGTGGACGACTTGATCGTGAGGTTCTGCAACGCGTCCGCATCCTCCATGAAGGCAACGTCTGCATTGCCTGCGAAGATGCGGCCAAATTTGTTGGTCTGGACCGTGACTTCCTGCACGTCGTTGCTGTCGACGATCGCCGACAATATACCGCCGCCGTCAACGCTGCCCAGGATGGTCAGATCAAAGTCCGACTGGCTCTGGATGTTCAACACCGAGGTGGAGCGACCGTTGGCGTCCTTGTCGTCCAACTGCAACGCGGCATCCAGCGTGACATTGCCAGCGGCCTTGGTGGTCAGGTTGACCACATCGGCATTGACGACGCGGATGGCCGACGTGTTGCCAGCATTGCCGATGGCTGCGGCGAAGGACGGCGCCACCACATCCTTGGTCGTGCCTTCGATGTTGATGTCGAGCGATGCGAAAGCCACGCCGTCGTAGTCCACTTCCACGCCCTGGGCCAGGTTGGCCTTGATGTTGAGGGTGGTCAGCGTGCTGTCCATCTTGTTGAAGTCGGCACGGCTGGTGGATGCGTTCAGGTTGATGGTCTTCAGATCGTCAACCGTGGCGCCTTCGAAGGAAACGGGCGCATTGAAGGCGACATTGGCCGTCTCAAACTGGGTCATCGTTGCGGCGCGCGTGGTGTCCGCAGAGGTGGTGAAGTTGATGGTGATCTCGTCCGCACCCGCGCCGCCATTCAGGACGTCGCCGTCGCCGTAGCCGTCGCCGATGTTGATCTTGTCGTCGCCCGAACCGCCGGTGAGGGCCAGAGCCTTCGTCGCGCCGTTGGCGGAAACGTCCAGGTTCAGGTTGCCCACGAAGGCGGCGGCATTGACGGTGGTCAGCGAGGCGTCCAGGGGAGCGGTGATCTTGAAGGTCTGACGCTCGACATTTCGGGATGTGGGAGCCGATGGCTTGTTCGAGGTGCGTTCTGCTTCCGGAAATGGAAAAAGGGCCGCTTTCGCGGCCCTTCTTGATCCTTGGGCCCGCGGATGCGGGCCCGAAGGTGTTCCCTGATCAGATGAACAGGAAATCCGAGTGGGCAATGCTGCCGATGTGTTGGCCCGCGCCCAGAAGCGCGATTTCATGCTGCGCCGCCGTGAAGGCCGAGAAGCCACCATCGTTGAGCGCCAAGGGCCCGAAATCGTCACCATCGTCAGCGAACAGCACCTGCAGGTCCGCGCCGTTGGCGTCCAGATTGAACGTACCAAACTGCGAATTGTAGTTACCGCGGCGAATGACGATCTGGATGTCAAGGCCACCGTTCGACTGGACCACACCGTTGGACCCCTGGCCAAAGAAGTACAGGATCGTGTACGTGTTGTCGCCACCAGCGAAGGAGTCAACCTGGATCAGATCGTCGCCCGGCGTGAAATCGGTGACCACGTCTTGCTTGATCGCCGCCGTCGACTTGCCCGCCTCGGTATAGCCGTTGGCCGGGTTGTTCTGGACCGTCGGAAGCGTCACGTTGTCCAGGCTGGGCGTGTCTTCGAAGACCCAGGCAAAGGTATCGCGACCAGCGCCGCCGGTCAGCAGGTCGCCGCCGCCAGACTTGTTCGCGCCACCGATGATCAGGTCATTACCGGAGCCGCCGTCGATGATGTCGTTGCCGAAGGCAGTTGCGTTGGAAGCATTGCCACGGTTCGGGTTGATCGCATCACCGAACAGGACATCGGAACCATCGCCGCCGGAGATGTTGTCGTTACCACCCCAGCCCACGATCAGGTCGTCGCCGCCGTTGCCGGCGAGGATGCCCATGTTGGTCTGGTCGTCACCATTGGTGCCGAAAATGATGTCGCCCATGGCCGAGCCGTTGACCGTCAGCGACTTGGTGGCCGGCTGATAGAACTCGTCATTGGCGATGACCGCGACGGAATACTTCTGGGTCACGCCGCTGAACGGCGACGAACCGTCGATCAGCGTGTAGTTGTCGGCCGAGGCGCCAATGAGGATATCGCCCAGATTCACGGTGTGGTTCGTGGTCTTGTTGGTCAGACCCGAGATGTCCACATGCTCGACCGGGTTCAGATCGAAGATCACGCCAGGCATGTTGGCCGAACCGGCCATCACGATGCGGCTGTCATCCTGCTGCGAGTTCAGCGAGAAGCCGATCAGATTGCTCAGGTTGGTATCGGGGGCTTGGTCGCCATCGTTGTCTTGCGTCGCCGCGACGGAACCAAACACGCTCAGGCCGGACGAGTTGATGTCAACGACACCCACCGAAGCCGCCTGCAGCCAGTTGAATCCGTTGCCGCCCGGACCGGCGCCCTGCCCCATGGCTGCCGCTGCGGACGACACGGAGGTGGCCCGCTGGGTCACCAGGTCGTTCACCACATGCCCGGAACCGAACAGGTTGATGATGGAGGACGCGGCGCCCTTGACACTGATGGTATTGACCGTTGCGGCCGAGGCGCCAGCATTGAGGATCGCGTCATCCGCGTCGATACCCCATTGGGTAATGGCCGAGCTGATGGCGGCGTCGATCGTCACCGTCTCCAGATCGTCCGGATTGTCACCGTAGTCACCGAAGAAGTCGCGGTTACCGATCAGACCCAGTTCGATGTCGCCATCGATCGAGGAGATGATCGTCAGGTTCTGCAGCGCATTGGCTTCTTCCATGAACGCCACGGACGAATTGCCGGCCAGGATGTCGCCTTGCTTGTTGGTCTGCACCGTCACGCGCTCGACATCGTTGCTGTCGATCACGGCGGACAGACGCGCGGGAGAGCCGCCGTTGTTCATGCCATTGATCGTCAGATTGAAGTCGGACTGGTTCTGGATGTTGAGATCCGTGGTCGAACGGCCGTTCGAGACGCGGTCATCCAGCTGGAGGCCATTGGTCAGTGCCACGGCCGCAGCGCCCGCGTGGGTCAGATTCACCACGTCGGCATTCAGGACGCGGATGGCCGCCTTGTTGCCGGCGTTGCCGATGGCGCTGGTCTTGTCCTGGATGTTGATGTTCAGCGTCGAGAACGCCTTGCCATCGTAGTCCACCTCGACACCTTGGGCCGGGTTGGCCTTGATGTTCAGGGTATCGAGCGTGCTGTCCATCTGGTTGAAGTCGGCACGGCTGGTGGATGCGTTCAGGTTGATGGTCTTCAGGTCGTCAACTGCAGCGCCTTCGAAGGACACGGGCGCATTGAAAGCGACGTTGGCCGTCTCGAACTTGGTCATCGCGGCGGCGCGCGTGGTGTCCGCAGACGTGGTGAAGTTGATGGTGATCTCGTCCGCGCCCGCGCCGCCGTTCAGGACGTCGCCGTCGCCGTAGCCGTCGCCGATGTTGATCTTGTCGTCGCCGGAGCCGCCGGTCAGGGCCAGCGCCTTGGAAGCGCCGTTGCCCGTCACGTCGAGCACCAGGTTGCCGGCGAACACGCCCGCTGCCGATGCCGCGTTGACGGTGGTCAGGGTCGAGGGCAATGGTGCCGTGATGGTGAAGGCCTGACCCGCGAGGCCACCCTTGATTTCAAGCGTGGTACCACCCGTCACGGAGAGGCTCTTGAGCGTGGAGGCCGCGCCCTTGACGTCTTGCACGTTCAGAATGGTGGTTTCGATGGCTTCGCCGTTTTCACCCACCAGCGCCAGCGCACCGGTGACTTCGGTCAGCATGACTTCGACGGTCGATGCGCCTTGCACCGCTTGCTGGTCGAAGTTCAGCGTGACGTCGGCGGCGACGTCGTTCAACTCGAACATGATGGAATTGCGGCTGTCTTCCTGCAGGTCGTTCAGCACCATGTTGCCGGTGGACTTGTTGGTGATCAGGATGGACTGCAGCTCGGTGGAGAACTTGCTGGCGCCGACGGTCACGTCGCCGTCCGCGTCGATTTCAATGCGGTTCACGCCCTGGGTCGTGACGTTGTTGTAGGTGCCGGACGTGAGGCTCAGCATCAGGACGTCATGGCCACCGCCACCACGAACGGTGTCGCCACCCTGGTAGGTGTTGGTGGAACCGGAGAACTTGTCATCACCGCCCGTGCCCACGACGAGCTCGTTGGCGGTGGTGGTCATGGCGACGTTGCTGCCAGGAACCGGAGCGGTGCCGGTCCACTCGGCGAAGTTGGCGGAAACCAGGGCGTTCCAGGCATTGGCTGCCGCGCCGTAGGTGCCATCCAGCGTCAGGCCGGACAGGATCTGGCCGAGCTGCAGAGTCACGGTGCCACGGTTGGCCACGCCGACGCTGTCCATGTAGGCCACGACGGCATCGTGCAGCGGGTTGGCATCCACACCCATGTGGCCCAGAACGAGCGTCACGTAGGCATCCGTGCTCAAGACACTGGCGGGCTGAGCAATCAGGTTTGCGTAGGCGTATTGGCCGGACGCGGTGTCTGTAGCCTGGTTGGCCTGGTTGGCAAACTCGGCAGGCGACAGCACGTAGCTACCGCCGTAAAGCGCCAGATTCATCATTGTCACGGCTTGGGATGCGCCAAATACTGTTGGTTGGGACATAAGAAGTTCCTCAGTTAAATTTTCACGAAGTAACAAGTTAAACACCGGAGCCGCTTTTGCCCGCTCCTCCATGCCCGACGGCATTTGGAGCATGACATCACCCGCTCACCCTTGCAAGTTACCCGTTGGATTATCACACGTAATGGCAGCTTCCTGACACTGATGTGAGACCAATAGGCCTACCTGAACTTTCAGTATAGCCAAGACGCTTGGCGCATTCGAGTGATTTCAGTCACACGTTTTGATTGCCTTGGGGCTGATTTGCATAAATACAACAACCAATGCTTACAGATGCAGCTTACTCGCTTACCACACCGTACGCAAGGCGACGTAGGGCCCCACATTGCCGAAGGTGAACAGGCGAAGCGTGGCCTTTTGCTGAAACCAGTCCACGCCCCAGAGTAGCTGCCAGTTCGTGGCCAGCTGCTGCTGGAGTTCAACCCGCAGGTTGAACTGGTGAATCTGGCGCACGCGCCCGTAGTCCAGCAGCGGGCTGTAGGCGGTGGTGTCCTGCAGCCCCGTCACCGCGGCCACGACGAGCAGGTTGCCCGCGCGCTCGAGCCCGCTTGGCGCCCACTGGCGATTGAGCCACAAGCGGCTGGCCCGAGCGGCATATTGAATCTGGTCGCCACCAGGGCGCGTTTGCTGCTTGCCATGGTCACGCCCCGCCACCACCCCGAGTTGCCAAAATCCGCCTTGCGCCGGATAGCATCGCCACTGACCGCTGACGCCACCATAGAGGCCCGAGAGCAGTCGGTTGCTGCTCAATTCGCGGTTGAATGCTTCGAATCCCACGCGGCTCCGGCAGTTCGGTGCAGGATCGGAGGAAAACAACTGCCAGCCGGTCAAACCTGGCAGCTCGACGCCCGCGGTCAGGATCTGCGACTGGTAGCGGACGCCCGCCGCCGTATGGAGCCCGAGGACCGACAGGCCTTGATAGAACGCCACCGGCGAAGATCCGTTGCCCAGGCTGTTCGATCCGGCCATTCGCTCAACGGCAAACTCGGCCTGCTGCGACCGGGAGCTTTCAGCCAGCACGCTGCGAAATCCCTGTACGCCGCCGAAGAAGTCGTAAAGGACATCGGCACCCGCGTCATAGCGCATGGAAAGGCTGGCGTCGGCGCGTCCGTACGAGCCCGGACGCGCCAGGTAGCTGCCGTCCAGCGGCAACTCGACGGGCAGCCCGGGGAAGGTGAGGATCAGGGATGAAAGATTGGGCGACCCGAGCGGGTTGGTGGCATACCCCACCTGAACACCAGCCGTTCCACGAACACGCAGGGGCTTGTCAGTCGTAGCCGTCCCAGTGTTCATCGAGACCGACAGGTTCTCAATCTGGCGCTGAAGCACCGGCACCAAACCGCTGGGTAACGCGGGATCGGCCAGCAGGTCTTGAACCAGTGTCAGCGCCGATGCATAGTCGCCGATGCCAGCGAGCGCCACGGCGTAGTCGATCTGGGCGCCCTTCAGGCCGGGATTCAGCATCAAGGCGCGCTCCAGATGGTCGAGCGCTTCTGTGTAGCGGCCCTGGGCATTGAGCAGAAAACCCAGCTGAGCCAGAAACTCGGCGTCCGTCTGGCATTGTGCGACTTCCGCCAACAGGGCCTCCAGGCTCGCATTCAGTGTGCGGCAGGCGAGGGGTCGGGCGGCATCCGGCACGGCGGCCCCGGCCTCAGCCTGCAACGGTAACGAGCGCCCGGCGGGCTGCGCAGCAACCCCCGCGCTACTTGCGCAGACCAGTGCCGCCAGCAGCATCCGACAAGCGATGCGGGGCGTCGCGGCCACGAACGCTCGACCTGGACGTTGGGCGCAGGCTCGCATTGCACCGAGGCTACTGAACGGTGGGCGCGGCAGAAATGGGGGGGGCGTACACGTGGTGCGGCACCCTGAGCCCATCCAGCAAGAAGACTCCCATCGACTTGAGCCCGATGCCGCCCACCTGTGCCGCCAGTCCTTCGCCGACGAGTATGGGGTGGGCGAGGTCGGCCGTCATGCCGACCAGGCGGCTGGCGATCGTGACGGTGCGTCCCATGACCATGTGCGTTCGCCGGCTCGCCAGCCCGAATGAACCCGACATGGCGGGACCGGTTTCGACGCCGATACCGAGTGCCAAGGGTTCAAGCCCGGCGGGCGCAGGATCCGGAAGGACGCCCTGAATGGCTTGCTGCAGACTGATGGCGGCGTTCAGCGCCAATTGGGCGTGGGATGGCCTGCCTGTGCGCTCCGGCACCTGTGGCTCCGGGGCCACACCCCAGACAGAAATCGGGTCCGACTCAGGTTCAAAGCTGTGTTCTGGGGCGTCGAGGTTCATGGACTGGGTTGTTTGTTGTTCTGCCTTGCCGTCGCTGTTCCATACAGCGAAGACCGCATCACCCTGGAAGGATTCTATGACACCCCCATGGGCCTTGATGACCCTTGCTGCCGTGGAGAAAAACGCGTGCAAGACGGCGGCTGCCTCCTCCGGGGGCCGGGCTTCGCAGTAGGCGGAGAAATTGCGGATATCGGCAAACATGACCGACACCTGCCGAGTGCTGGCCCGGATGGCACTGGAAGGCGACTGTTGCGCGAGCGCCTCGGCCACGGGCGCCGGCAGGTAGCTGGAGAGATGGGTATAGAGGCGGTCCCGGTCGACCCGGCTACGAGCATGCTCCAGAATGCCCATGGTCACGCCCGAGAGGCCCACAAACAAGGCTGGATCGGCCCAACCCAGCCAGATCGATGCCTTGATCTGAGACAGGCCATGAATCCCCCACAAGACCAAGCCCCATGCCGCAGCCGCCAAAGGAACGAGGTAAACCGGAAACCGCCTTCGTTCCCGCGCCATGAACATCAGCAAAGCGATGCCCAGCACGGCCATGATGAAACGGTAGGCCGGTGCGCCGCTTGGCGTGGCGGGCATGCGCCCATCGATCATGGCCGTGATGATTTCAGCATGAACCTGCAATCCGGCCGCGGCGCCTTCAAAGGGTGTGGCAATGACGTCATGGAGCCCGAAAGCGCTGCTGCCGACGAGCACCCACGCGCCATTCAACAGGCCAGCCGGCACCCGGTCGGCGAGCACGTCGGCGGCGGACAAGCTGATGAAGCTGTGAGGATGCAGTCTCCAGGGAATCCGGATGTCCCCGTTCTCGTCGAGCGGGATGGCGGGGAAGGCCTGACTTCTGCCGCTGAGCATCCACGGAGCATCCAGCGGACCGGCACCGCGCTGCAACACCAGGCCTGTTTCGCCCGTGCCGTTCATGAGCGCAACCAGGCTCAGTGCGGGGTAAGCCCCGTTATCGCTGCAAATGACGGCAGGCTGAAGCCGGACCACTCCATCAGTCGCGACTCGCGGGGTAATATGCCCCACCAAGCGACCCGCCAGCGTTGGCACGGTGGCCAGATAACCGGTTGCCAGAGGGAACAGCGAAGGACACGCCGTCCAGTCAAGTGCTCCGGCAGGTTTGCCGGAAGAAGGACCCGTACCCGGATCCAACGCGAAGATCTGCGCCAGCACCGATTGATGTTGCTGCAGGACCTGCTCCAGGATGGCGTCGTCGGGCCTGGCATCGGCCAGAACAATGTCGAGAATCTGCTGGCGCGCGCCCGCCCTGGCCAGCTGTTCGATCAGGCGTGCCTGCGTGGCGCGTGGCCACGGCCAAGGCCCAATTTCACGGAGGCTTTGTTCGTTGATGTCGACAAGGATGAGGCGACGCTCGTCCTTGCGCTCGGCACCCATGCGCCAGACCAGATCGCCGCTGCGATCTTCGAGCATTGGCAGCCAGTTCCCGGTAAGACTCCTTATTGTGGCCCAACCCAACAAACCCAACGCGACGCTCAGCACGACAACGCCGTACCGGGCCCGGAACATGCCCTGCAGTCGCGCGTGAAATGTCAACTATCGTCCCCAAAGAGTGACGCCGCGTAGCGCACCGGTTGGAATACTCTTTTCAAACAGATAGCCGGCCTCTTTGCCGTCGAGCGTCGTGGCCCCGAGAACGATCGCGTTGGCGGATGTGGTGCGCATGACGCCATCCTTTCCGATGGAACCGCTTGCGACCACGCTGTCTGCGCCCAAAGTTGGACTCGACACCCCCAATTGGGTGGCAAACGTTGCGCGCGAGAAATCCACGGCCAGCGTCCCGTTGTCCACTTTGGCGGCCTCGACGCCAAGGTCAAAGTTGCGCTGGAAGAAGGCCGATGACCCCGCCAGCCGGAAGTTGACCGCGGCATCGGTGGTGGTCAGCACAGCGCCCGCAGGCGACGCGTTCCGGGTGAGCGCGTGCGCCGTTCCGAAGGCTACGGACTCGCGACCGGCAGCCGACGCCTGCTCGAACGTCTGGCTGAGGGTGTCAAGACCCCCATCCTTGACCCAGGCATACCGTGCCCAGACCAGTTCATTGACCTGCGGCTGCAGTGGAGCTGGCGCCGGGACGACCGGTGACTGGGCTGCGGCAATCTGGGCCGCGGCAATCTGGGTTGCCGCCTCCACCAGATCCCTGCCTCGGGCTTCGTTGACGATGGGCTTGTCCAGATTGGCGCCCGTGGCAGCCCTGGCTTCGGCACCGACGCCGACACCGACGACGGGCGGAACCGTCGTCGCGATGCCCACGCCTGCCGCCGGACGCCTGGCGCTGGCCAACAGGTCGACCGCCGCCACGAACTGGGGCACACCTTGCTGACGGTTCAGCTCGAGCATGAGTCCTTTCATGTCGGCGGACAAGAGTTTCTCCCGCCCTTTCTGGCAGGAGCCCAGAGGGGTCGCGCAGTCATCCAGAGGCGCCAGCAGGATCGCGCCTGAATAGACCGACGCAGCAGTGGCGTTGGCGTCCGACTTGACCACAAAGTCTGTGCCTTTGATGCCGATGGCGGCCATCGGGGTGTTGAGGCGGAAGCGCTCGCGCGCCTCCTCGCCCCAGGTCCCGGTAATGGAACGAATCACGCCTTCATCGAGGCGAAACTTGATGGCAGACCCTTGCGGCTGCGTTGCGGAGTGGCTGTAATTCTCGATCTGCAGGCGACTGGCGGGGCGGACGCTGAGGCGCCCGCCGTCCACGAACCGCACGTGGACGTGTCCACCTTCGCGGGTTTCGATGCGGTCGCCCGCCCGGACAGGCTGGCCACGCTCGACGGTACGGACGACATCATCCGCACCCACCAACTGCGCCTGCCCGATGAGCAGGGTGACCTCGCCGACGACCTCCGCACTGCCTTGCGCAGCCATGAGCGGTGTGATCAAGCCCACGCTCAGCAGAAAGCAGGCGAGGCGATGAGGCAAAAATCCAGGCATGTTCAAGGAATTCATGGCGACCTCTCCTTCGGCGAATCGGGGCCTGACAATGGCCCAAACTCTAATAATTTGCTTATTTTCTCACTTCGGCCGCATTTCGCTGTGCGCCCGATCACATGTTCTGTCGTTCCACAAGCCGGCGCTTGCGCTTCCCGAAACCGCTTCCGGCTGAGGCGGCAGACAAGGCCAACGCTAAACTTGAGGCGCATGCCGACTTCGCTTCAATTGATTTCTCAGTTTCCGCTGCTGCAACCGCTGCCGCGGGAGACGCTGGAATCGCTTTCAGGCCAGATGACTTTGCGGTCTTTTGCGCGTCGTGCGATGGTGATGTCAAAGGACAGTCCCGCTCAGGAGTTGGGATTCCTGGTGGATGGACGGCTACAAGGTGTGGATTTCACGGTGGATGGACGCAGCGTGGGCTTGTATTTTGTGGATCCGGGGGACTATTTCGGCGAGTTGTCCGTGGTGGACAGCCAGCCTCTGTCGGAATACGTCATGGCCGCCGTCAAATCGACGGTGGCTTTTCTGGATTCGCGCACGGCACGTCAGCTGATCCTGAACCACCCGGAACTTGCCCGCGCGGTGATGACACGGCTGGCGCAACGCGTGCGTTCGGTCATGGCGCAGCGCACATTGCTCAGCCTGCCCAATCCCATTCAGAGGCTTTGCGTGTTGCTACTACAATTACCGAGGCGCGCTGCAGATGGGAACTTGCCGCAGGCTACGGTCGATCAGGCTCCGACGCACCAGGAACTCGCGATTATGATCAATGCGAGTCGCGAGACGGTGACGCGCTCTTTCCAGCTCTTGTTCGTCAACAGAATCGTGGAACGCGATGGGCATGCGTTGCGCGTCTTGCGACCCGAGATGCTGAAGGAAATTGCGGAAGGCCGCGTCGATCCTCCGAAAGCCTGAGCCGCTGGCCGCGCGCTCAGGTACTGTGGTTCAGATTTGCCCTTGGTCTTCATTTTCGTGGGTCTGGTGGTTTGAGTATCCTTTTGTCGTACCTGTTTCCGTTGCGCCACGCCGGCCTCATTGGCCAGTTGGCCCGACGGGAGGTGCACACGCGCTACCGCCAGTCCTGGCTGGGTACGGCCTGGCTGGTGCTGACACCGCTGTTGATGCTGGTGGTCTATACCCTGGTGTTCCGGCATGTGTTTCAAGTCCGCTGGAGCCCCCCGGGCGAGGGGAATCTGGCCTTTGCGTTGCGCCTTTATGCGGGCCTTGCCGTGTTCAATTTCTTTGCCGAGTGTGTGAACCGGGCACCGCTGCTGATCGTGGAACAACCGCATCTGGTGAAGAAAGTGGTGTTCCCGGTGGAAGTCCTCCCCTGGGCCAGTGTGATGGCTGCACTGGCGCATTTGGGCATCGCAGCGGTAGCGCTGCTAGGCCTGCGGTGGCTGGGGATGGGGACGGTGCCGTTGTCGGCGCTGGCCTTGCCCCTGGTGTGGTTGCCCTTGCTGCCACTTTGCCTGGGCTTGGGCTGGGGTCTGAGCGCAGTGGGCACTTTTATACGTGATATCGGCCAGATATTGTCGATGGCGATGACGGCGCTGGTCTTCATGAGCCCGGTGTTTTTTCCCGTGGATGCCTTGCCGGGTGGCCTGCGTGACTGGATGTGGCTGAACCCGCTGGCACCGATCATGACCCAGACACGCACGGTACTATTGGAGGGGCAGTGGCCGGATTGGAGCCTCTGTTTCTTGAGCTTCGTTGCCAGTCTGGCGGTGGCTTGGGCGGGCGCCGCCCTTTTCCGTCGGCTCAGGCCCGGGTTTTCCGATGTTGTCTGAATCGGCCTCCATGGTGGCCCCCGCCTCGCAAGCGCAGAGTTATGCGATTGAAGCCCGCGGCCTGGGCAAGTGCTACGGTTTGTATGCCCACCCCAGTGACCGACTGAAGCAATTGCTGTGGGGACGGTGGCGACAGTTCAGCCGCGAGTTCTGGGCATTGCGCGAAGTGGATCTGCTGATCAGGCCCGGCGAAGTGGTGGGCCTGGTGGGGCGCAACGGCGCCGGCAAGTCGACCTTGCTTCAGATGCTGTGCGGCACCCTGCCACCGACCACGGGCCGTCTGCAGGTGCACGGCAGGGTGGCGGCCCTGCTGGAACTGGGGGCGGGGTTCAACCCGGAGTTCACCGGCATCGAGAATGTCTTCATGAATGGCGCCATTCTCGGACTGAAGCATCACGAGGTGGAGGAACGTCTGGATGAAATACTGGCATTTGCCGATATCGGGGAGTTTGTCCATCAACCTGTGAAGACCTATTCGAGCGGGATGTTCGTCCGATTGGCTTTTGCGGTGGCCACGAGCGTGGAGCCCGATATTCTGGTTATTGACGAAGCGCTGGCCGTGGGGGACGGTGCATTTGCGCGCAAATCGTTTGACCGGATCATGCGGCTGAAGGATTCAGGCAAGACGATCTTGTTTTGCTCGCATTCGATGTACCAGGTGGAGGCCTTGTGCTCACGTGCGATCTGGATCGACAAGGGCAAACTGCGGTTGCAAGGCTCGGCAGCGGAAGTAACCAGCGCCTACAACGCCAGCCTGGCTTCCGGGGGCGGCTTTGCGTCGCAAGCCGCATCGTACGCCCCGCCTGGGCAGATGCGCACAGCTGTTCCTGAGGGTACCGGGCGAATTGTTCGTGCCGTGGCCCGCACCGAGTACGAGGAGGGCCGGCAGGTGCATGTGCACTCGAGCGAGACCGATGTCGCAATCACCATCGAGTTCGCCATTGATCCGTCCCTGCCGGTTCCCGGCGTGGCGGTGGGTTTCTCCGATGCGACGGGGTTGACCGTCGCCAGCGCCGGCTCGGTCAATGACGGTGTGACGCTGCGTATGGACAGCGATGGACGCGGACAGGCGACCCTCTTGTTCAGGCGGCTGCCTTTGCTGAAGGGGCGCTATTCGGTGACCTGCTTTCTGACCACAGAGGACGGCGTGCACCCATACGATCAGGTGGAACAGTGTCTGCAACTGGAAGTGACCCAACACGGCCTGGAGCAGGGCGTGGTGACCTTGCCCCATGAGTGGCAGGCTTAAAAACGTCAGCCCATGACATACGACGCCGGAGCCCAGATGCTCGAGATCGCTGGAACGGTTTTTACACTTCGGGATGTCGGCCCATCCGATTGCACAGCTGTCTTGGGCCTGCACCGCCGTGTTTTTGGTTCGACAGTGGATGCAGCCTGGTTTGACTGGAAGTACCGCCATGGCGGCGGCGAGGCGGTGGGTCTGTGGCAAGGCCATGAACTGGTGGCGCACTGCGGAGGCACGCCGCGCACCGTGCTGCATCATGGCCGACCGGCACGTGACCTGCAGATCGGCGATGTGATGGTGGCACCCGAGTGGCGGGGTGTCCTGAGGCGCCGCGGGCCTTTTTATCACGTGTCGGAAAGGCTTTACTCCAGCCGGCTGGGCCCTGCAAAGGATTTTTTTGCCGCGTTTGGCTTTCCGAACGAACGGCATTTGCGGCTGGCCGTGAAGATGGGGCTTAGCTGGGATAGCGGACCAGTGGAGGCGCTGAGTTGGAGCGGCACTGGCGCCCTTCCTCGTCCGGGATGGTCATGGCGTGCAGAAACTCTGGCCGTGGATCACCCCGAATTTGACCGCAGGGTCACCCATGCCTGGTCCGCAATGCAGCAAGAAGCAGGCCGGTATTCCATGGGAGTTCGCGACGCAGCCTACCTGCGATGGCGCTTTGCCATGCGACCCGACCAAGCCTACCGTTTCGTGCAGCTTCGACGCCCCTGGCAGAGGCTGCCGTGCGGCGTGGTGGTGCTCGGGCCGACCGTAGCAGCCCCGAATTACCTGCAGTGGCTGGATTGGGTGGGTCCGCTCGCGCTGTTGCCGATGGCATGCACGTTGGCTCGCCTGGAGGCCGCGCGGTCGGGTTCGGCCGGCCTGACGACATGGGCCTCGCCCGCTGTGGCCCGTCGGCTGGCCGAAACGGGCGTGACGCAGCGCTCGGTGGCCGCCGTTTTGGGCGTACCGAAGGCATCCGACATGACGGAGGAACAGGTGCAGCATCTTGACTGGTGGCTGATGGCAGGCGACACCGATTTCCTATGATGCATTTCATTAAGAATATCAGGCCGACGTTCGGTGGGCGTCAAGCCTTGCGGTCTATATGGACTGCTTACGGCGAGCTCCACTCCACCTCGGTTGGAGGCGATAGGTCCGGCCAAGTTCCGTGTAGACGGCACGTTGCCAGCCCCTTTTTTGACGACAGGAGTTGCTGATGTCCGAGGCAATCCGACTTCCCGATCTCATGTTGGTGACGGGCGTCAGCCGGATCGACGTTTTGTCTGCTCGGCTCGCCGCCTCCCCCTGCCTTCAGCGCGGCGGCCTGCCTTGGGTGGCCCACTTCAATTGCAACTCCGCAGCCATGGCGTTCAATGCCACCCTGGACAGCCGCCCACGGGCAGAATGGCTGGTCTGGGCCCATCAGGATGTGTTCTTGCCGGAAGGCTGGGACCGCCGGTTCGCGGCCGCCTTGCGCGACGCGCGATTCAGATTTCCGAATCTGGCCGTGGCCGGCGCCTATGGAATCAGCGGCGCGGGACGCAGCGCTGTGCGGGCAGGACATGTGCTCGATCGGGGACAGTTGTTGAAGGAACCGGCCGCCCTGCCCTGCCCGGTCAACAGCCTTGATGAACTCTTGCTGGCTGTGCGCGTGGATTCACCTTTGAGAATGGACCCGGCTCTCGGTTTTGATTTCTATGCGACGGATCTGGTGCTTCAGGCACAGGAGGCCGGCCTGGCGAGTGCGGTTGTGGACGCCTATTGCGAGCATTGGTCCGATACGCCGTCAAGCGGACCGATGCCACGCGAGCTTTTCGAGCGTGTCAAGGCAAACGGACATGCTTTCGAGTTGAAATGGGCGCACCGCCTGCCCGTGAGCACTCCCTGTTTCGAAATCACCCGGCCTGGGGATGTGGCTGCCTTTGTCGATTCGATCGCCTGGGTGGCGCCATGAAATCATCCTTTGGAGCCCCAACCCGCAAGTTGATCTGGCGGTGCGTTTCGTGGCTGCACCATCTTGATTTCGCATGGCTGCTGCCTTCTATGGCCCGTCTGCCGTTGGCTTGGGGGTTTTCGCTCGCAAAATTGCGGGGACACCTGAACGCTGCGACGGGCCGGGACTGGCGTTCAGTCGCGCTGGGGTTTCGGCACATTCGGCAACAAAGCCTGGCGGGCTTTCGGCACCTGCCGGTAACGGCCGACGAGTCCCAACTGATGGCATGGCGCGACGCGCGTTTTGTCGCTGAAGCCCGTGACGAGTACGAAGCGCAACTGCTGGCCGCGGACCGCGTGCGGGAATTGCACTGTGTCTTCACACCGCCCGGCGCATCAATTGTTTGCGCCGGGCGCAGCCGCGGCCTGGTTTTGCTGACACCGCATTACGAAAGTTTCTGTCTGGGCATCGCCTTTCTCGGCCGCACGGGCGGCGTCGTCAATTCGATGTCTTCTTCCGTGACTCAGGATCCTCGCGTGGATCCGGCAGTCCGGCGACATTTTGATGACAAGTACCGCGGTCTTGAAACCTACTTGAATGGCGGGCGCGTCATTGACATGGAGTCTGGGCTGCGGCCGTTTTACCGCATGCTGGAACGTCACGAAACGCTTGTGGTGCTGGCCGACGCCCCGGTGCTGCCGGGTGGCGCGGCGATGTCTGTCAATTTTCTGGGTGGACAACGCACGCTGGCAGCAGGCGCACTGCGACTGGCCCAGCGCACCGGAAGTGATCTTGGAGGGTTCATCTGCGCGCCGACATCAACCGGCAGGTACGAATTGACGCTGTGCCCTCCAGGGCCGTCGAACGATCCTGCAACGATTGATCGGGTTTATGCATTTATGTCAGACGCGATCATGGCCAACCCGGGAGGGTGGTGGGCTGCAGACTTGCTACCATTCATGCCTCCGACCGAACCGGTGGCATGATGACAGCTGCCAGCCCCGGCCGCACAAACGCGCGCGAGCAGCGTTTTTTTCGCCATGCCCAGATCTCTGAAATCTCTTCGTGATGGCTACCGTTATTGCAGTCGTGATTCCATGTTTCCGCGTGAAGGACCACATTCTGGATGTCATTGCCCGATTGGGGCCGGAGGTGTCTCAGGTGTACGTGGTCGATGATGCTTGCCCGCAGACTAGCGGTGATTTTGTGTCTGAACACTGCCAGGATCCGCGTGTCAAGGTCTTAAGGCACCCGCGCAATCTTGGCGTTGGCGGCGCCGTAATGACGGGCTACGCCGAGGCACTGCGCAACGGGGCTGATGTGGTGGTGAAAGTGGATGGCGATGGCCAGATGGATCCGGGCCTCATTCCTCTCTTTGTCGCCCCGATCATCAAAGGACAGGCAGACTATACGAAGGGCAATCGCTTTTACGATCTGGCACAGGTCGTCCGGATGCCTGCGAGGCGTTTGGTGGGCAACGCACTGCTTTCGTTTGTGGCCAAACTGTCAACGGGATACTGGAATCTGTTTGACGTCACCAACGGGTTTACTGCAATCCATGCAAAGGTATTGCGCCACCTGCCGATGGAGAAGATCAGCGAGCGCTATTTCTTTGAAACAGACCTGTTGTTCCGGCTGAACACGGTGCGGGCGGTCGTTGTGGACATTCCGATGGATGCTGTGTATGGAACAGAAACCAGCAACTTGAAAATCCACAAGATCTTTCTCGAATTCGCGGGCAAACACTTGCGCAATTTCAGCAAGCGGATTTTTTACAACTACTTCCTGCGCGACATGACTGTGGCATCGCTGGAACTGGTTGCAGGATCAGTCATGCTGCTCTTCGGCCTGCTTTTCGGCGGGCAGCACTGGGCAAGGTCCATCGCAACCGGGACAGCAACACCCACGGGCACAATCATGCTGGCGGCCCTGCCAACGCTGGTAGGGTTGCAGCTGTTGCTGGCGTTTGTCGCCTTCGATGTCGCGAATATGCCACGCCGACCCATTCACGTCGATCTGCCCGACTGATCCCAAGTTTTCAAAGCAGCATTTTGAACCACTACACTATCCCCAGATTGCGTTTCAATACCCAACCCATGAATCGGGCACTCTTGCGGCTGGTCTTTGTTTGCATCACCACACTCGGCGCCACGTTCGCCAGCGCGCAGAATCTGCTGCTCGGCGCCACCGTGACCGACACCTGCGCGTCGTGTCCCCAGGCGCAATTTGGTCCGCCCGGCGCCATCACGGATGGAGACGTCAAGACCAACAGAAACCTGGGGGGCGGTGCTCCTGGCTCATTCATGATTTCGCTCGCAAAGCCGATCGCTTTGGGCAGGGTGGTATTGCTTCCGAACATGACGCCCAATGGACAGGTCTCGTTTGAAATTCAAACGAGTACCGACCCTTCAGGCACGACAGGAACATGGACCAGCCACGGCGGAACTGTCAGCAGGGAGTGGGCTGACAAGCTTGCGATTGATGTGCCTCTGAATCCGCAAACAACCGGCGTCCGGATGGTTAAGGTCATTGTTCACAAGTCACCTGCCTGGGTCTCTTTATACGAGGTTGAAGGCTATTCGAGCCCCAATCCCGGACTGCTCTTGCTGCTCATTCTCCCGCCGCTTCTGGTCGCTGGCGGCCTTCTCTACCGAAGGCGATGGGGCAAGGGAGACCTGCCGAAAACCACACTGTCAAACTCGCGGCATGTCGCGCTGTATTCGGCTTATGTGTCCTGCATCGGCTTGGCACTGGTCGTTCTGTCGGAGCAAATCACCTTTCTTGACAGCGGTGACTTCTTCAGGACCGTCGCCTTCATGCTGACGCATCCGCTTGACGGGACGGGTCGACTTTGGGAGTTCCGGCCCGAAGGCTTTCAGAGACCCGATCACTTTGAATCCGGTGTCTTCTTTTTCGGACTCTTCGGCTATCTGCAGCAATGGACCAGCGGGATTTATTTCGATGTGAGATGGCAATCCATCTCAGCCAAAGTGCTGCTCCTGTGGCTTGGTCATCTCATGGCCGTGCGTATCGCTGCGTTGGTGGGCCTGCGCCTCCTGGGGCAAGCCTTTGTCTTTTCAATGATCAGCATGGTGCTATTTCAGGCTCACAATATTGGCGTTCTCAAGAGTTTTTACAACGAGTACGCGACGCTCTTGGGTTGCGTCGTACTTGTGCTGGGCCTCCTGACGGGTCCCGGTACACAGCGGGCGTTGTTGATCGTGCTCGGTGCATTTCTGTTTGGCATTTCCAAAGTGCAGTTCTTCTATGTGCCCGCGCTTGTGCTGCTCTGTCTGGCGTGGCAACGGCTGCGTCTCCAGTTGCCATTGAGCCGACCCATGATTGCGGCGCTGCTCTGCGTCCAGACGATCTGTGTCCTGCCCTCGCTCCACAACCCCTACCAGCAGCTCAACTATCACCACGCCACTTACTACGGTGCCTACCTGCTGCTCTCACCCGACGAATTGCGCGACCTGGGTCTCAACGCAGCGCAAGTGGACTGCGTTGGACTCGATGCCTGGGGCAACAAGGCCGCAGGCCCTGGCGGAAGCACAGCGCGCCGCGAGAACCACAGTTGCTTCGGCAAGCAAACCCTGAAATTGCATGATGTCCTGTCTCCCTATCTGCAGCACCCAACCCTGCTGTGGCGTCTGGCAGCTTACGCCCTGCCTCACCATTTCACCGTACAGTATTTTCATGTGTTCAAAGAACTCCGATACATCGTACCCGCTGACCGAATTTCATTTGGTTATGGTCGCTGGCTGGTGCAGTTGAGCGAGTTGCGCGATGCCTACGTCACGCGCGCCTGGCCCCTATTGGTTGCCGCAGGCCTGCTCGCGGGCCTGCTTCGCCTGCCGGGTGCCCTCTGGCTGGGAACGGCCAGCCTTTTCCTTGCGCTGTTCATCCCCAGCCAAATGGTGGTGAGCTTGCTGGGCGAAGGCATCCGCGATTTGAGCAAGCACTTGTGGGCCGCGCAACTGGCACTTGATTTGCTGACAATCCTTGTGGCCACCCAGATCGCCCTGTTACTTCGCCAATGGCTCCCCGACCGGCGCAAAGCTCTTCGTGAACAAGTGGGCAGCGTATGAAAAAACAGGTTTCCATCGTCGTACCTGCCTACAACGAAGTTCAGGTTCTTCCCGCGTTCCATGCGCGCACAAGCCAGGTCATCGCGGAACTGTCCCAGTACACCTGGGAAATCCTCTACGTCAACGATGGCAGCACCGACGGCACCCAAGCTGCCATTGAGGCACTCCAGTCATGCGACCCACGCGTCACCAGCGTGGACTTGTCGCGCAATTTCGGCAAGGAGATAGCGATGACCGCGGGTCTCGAGCACGCACGGGGCGATGCCATCATCGTGATTGATGCCGATCTGCAGGACCCCCCTGAGCTCATTGCTGATTTCCTGCGGGTGTGGGAAGAAGGGTTTGATGTCGTCTATGCCCGCAGGACCGACCGCGACGGCGAAACTTGGCTGAAGAAAGCCACCGCATCCTATTTCTATCGCATGATGACGCGTCTTTCGAACGTGCAGATCCCTGCCGATACGGGCGATTACCGATTGCTCAGCCGCCGCGCGGTCCAGGCCTTGCTGCAGCTTCGGGAGCAGCACCGTTTCATGAAAGGCCTGTTCGCATGGGTCGGGTTTCCGTCCAAGGCCATTGAGTACCGGCGCGACCCGCGAGCCGCGGGCACCACCAAGTTCAATTACTGGAAACTTTGGAACTTCGCACTGGAGGGCATCACTTCATTCTCGATCCTGCCGCTCAAGCTGGCCTCCTATCTGGGAATGGCTATTTCCCTGTCCGCGTTCATCGCAGGCTCCTGGATCTTCATCAAGACTCTGGTATGGGGAGATCCGGTGGCGGGTTATCCGACATTGATGGTCACTATCCTGTTTCTCGGCGGCGTGCAGCTGCTCTTCGTCGGCATCCTTGGCGAATATCTGGGCAGGATCTATAACGAAACCAAAGGTCGCCCCTTGTATTTCGTGCAGCGCTACATACCCGCAACACCGGTTACCGATCCCGCCGAACAGCCGAATCACTCGCAATGAGCCTCCGGAAGCAGTTTCTTGTTTTTGGCGCGGTCGGAACAGTGGGTTTCATCATCGATTCAGCCGTCCTGTACGCGACTGCCGGATGGCTGGGCTGGTATGGCGCCCGTGCTCTCTCATTCGTGGCAGCCACCACCGCAAACTGGCAACTCAATCGCCACTTCACTTTTCGCAGTGCGATTGCCGCGAAGCGCGCAGGATTCAAACATCTGACGCGTCAGTATTTCAGCTATCTTGCCTCCATGGGGGGTGGGGCTTTGCTGAACTATGCCGTCTACGCAGCAATCATCGACAGGTCCACTCATCCGCTGGCCCCGTTGACGGGCGTGGCTGCCGGAAGCATTGCCGGCCTGATGGTCAATTTTTTTTCAGCGCGGTACCTCTTGCTTCGCCGCGGCCAGATTCAAAGCCCACCTCAATAGCTTAACGGCGGCACGGCTGTCAGCGGTTCGACCGCCCGATGGCAAGTGCAGGCTTCTCGACCAAGAACCACGACAGCCCCGCGCACGCCAAACCGATCGTCGTACTGGCCATTGCAAACACGGCGACGCCGGCGCTTGCCAACCCGAACATCGCAAGAACCTGCTGCACGGGAAAGCCATACAGATACAAACCGTATGACCAGTCGCCCATTTTTTCCGGCAGCTTGGGCAAAAGTCCTCGCCGGCTTCCAAGCGCCAAGACGAATACAGAAAATCCGAAGACAAACACGGCTGTCTGCACGTTCGAGTGGTTCATCGCGACCGAAATTCCAATGAGCAGGGCACCCAACCACAATGACGGTCTTACCGTACCGCGCCACAGGCTAAACCACGCACCAATGGCAAAAAAAAGACCTAGTTTGACTGCTGTTAACCCAAGGTATTGTTCATGAGGGATTTCTGGTGATATCAGGGGCATTGAGTAGAGGAGGAACCCAAGAGTCATGACCGCGCCGCTGACAGCGGCACGCCGGGGAACGCGCAGCAACCACAGAAATGTCAATGCAAAGTAACAACTGATCTCGTAGGGCAAGGACCACAGTGACCCATTGACGGCGACGGGCAAGGGATTCGTCGCGAACACTCCGGGTAGGGCATATTGAATTTTCCATGCGGATATGTTCCAGAGGTAAGCGGCCGTCTGCGGGTGCTTGAGATAGGTCTCGAGTGGTAGGGTCGTGAGGACGGGCCCAAGCCAATAGGCACAGTAAATCGTCAACACCGCAAGCGCAGGGAATATCCGGAACGCACGCTTCCTTGCGAAAGAAAACACACTCGACGAGCGTTCCAGCGAATTCGTCACCAGATATCCGCTGAGGACAAAGAAGATGGATACCCCAATCCCGCCAAGCGTGTCGATTCCTGTGTGGCGTGCAAAGGGATCAAGCACCGGCTGCCCGGTAAGTGGGTAGCAGTGACTGAACAACACGAACCAGGCCGCAACCAATCGCAGCAGGTCAAAGTTGTTGGTGCGCCGATCCAGCTGACCTTCCATTGTTGTTTGATTGTTCATGACCAATGGACCACTCATTGGTCGGCGCCATCGAGACAAATTGACGAGCCATGACGATATTGAGGGCTGCGGTGCTGTCCGCTCAAGTTTCGAAGTGATTGACGTAATACAACGTCGAAGCCACCTTTCAAACTGGCTCAAATGTGTCAGTTCCGCCATAGAGCCCATGGTGGTTTCGCCCCTTTTTTCCGTAGTCAAAAGCTGTCCATTATGCGTACATCCTGTCTTACAATCACCCGACCCAGAACGCCAGCATCAAGTTGAGGCAACCGTTCGGGCGTTTGATGTTGTCGCTTCGCACTGTACGAGGTAGCAAGCGGCTCGCGCGTTCGGCCACCTGGCCACCACACCACACTGTTCTCAGGCCGGACTGTCCCCGGGTCTCATATGAGTTTTCCCCTTTTCTTGTTGACCTTGACAACGGTCATAGGACTATCGGTCGGGCAGATTCTGTTCAAGTTGGCTGCCGTTGCGATGAATGGCGACGGTCCTTTATGGCTGTCAATTGGTCGCAACCTGTACCTTCTGAGCGCGCTGGTGGTTTACGGTCTTTCCACCGCATTGTGGATAGCAGTCCTGCGCCAGGCACCGCTGCGACTGGCGTACCCTTTCGTGGCCATGGCCTTCGTGCTGGTACCGATCTTGGGGCACTGGTTCTTGGGAGAGCCGTTGCGCTGGCAAACCTTCGTGGGTGCAGGACTGATCGGTGCGGGAATCTGGATTTCGGTGGGCACGGAATGATATCCAGCCTGTCTGAGTTCTTTCAGAATCACCGCGGCAGGTTATTGATCTGCCTCTTGCTTGCGTTGGCCGGTTGGTTGCTTTCGCTGAAGATCCCACCGATGCAGTCACCTGACGAAAACCAGCATGTGGCAAGGGCGTACCTTTTGGCGCACGGAGACCTGACATTGTCGACGCTGCCGAGCCGAAATTCCGGTGGATGGGTGGATGGGGGGCTGGTGTCTTTCATCAATGGCTACATGACCCTCCCCGGACATCCTGCCAGGCACCTTAGTGCCAGCGAGCGCGCCCAATTGGACAACACGCGATGGCAGGGTGAAGTAAGTAGGGCCTTCTTTGAAATGCCCGGAACGGGCTATTACATGCCTCTGGCGTATCTACCCCATGCCGTGGGTTTGCGGGCTGGTGAGTGGGCGGGACTCTCTGTTGACCGATCCTACCGGTTGGCGCGAATGGCCGTACTGCTTGCCTGCCTCGGCCTGCTCGCCTGGAGTTTTTCATTGCTCCGCCCGCCGTCATTGGTGCTGGCGGTGTTGCTGCTTCCGATGAGCGTGTTTCAGCTTCTGTCTCCCAGCCTGGATGGACTTACAACCAGTCTTGCGCTTCTCGCGATCAGTATTTTCTTGTCCGTCCTGCGTGGAGGGCAGGTAACGCCGAGATGGGCCTCTTGGACCCTGGCGACCAGTCTTTTGATTGTGGTCGGCAGCAGGGTGCATCTGTTGCCAATGCTGCTGATGCCCTTTTTTCTCTTCTGGAAACATCGGCATAGACGCGATCTTTATCTGGGGATCGGACTGGTGCTGGCATCATTGGGATGGGTGGCGTATGCCCTGCTTTCGACAACGGACCTGAGGGTTGTGCGCAGTCATGGGACGGTGGAAGTGCTGCGCCATTATTTGAAGTCTCCTCAGGATTACGTGCGCGTCGTCTGGCGCACGCTCCTCAATGCGGACTTGAGAGATTTCTACTTCCGATCTTTTGTCGGGAATCTGGGCTGGCTGGATGCGCCGCTGCGTTCCTTCTTTTACCCTTGGCTGGGGGTGGGCCTTTGCTTGTGTGCACTGGCATCCCTCTCTTGGCGGAAGGGCGTTGAAGATGTTCAGGCCCGTACGGTATTGTTGGCAATAGCAATTGCTTCGGCCTCACTCGTCTTCCTGGCATTGCTGGTGACCTGGACTCCCCATCCCGCCTCGGTTATTTTGGGGGTGCAAGGCCGGTATTTCGTGGTTCCTGTCCTGCTAACGGCTTATGCATTGGGGGGATTCGGACGGACACGGGGGCTGTGGCGGCAATGCATGGACTGGTTGTTGCTGGCTGCTTTCGCTGGCTTGAGCCTGACTGCGCTGATCTTGGGGCTTCAGGATCGTTTCGCAGGATGACCACTCCATGGTGGCCACGATCATCGTCAACTTTTTTTGCGCGGATCTGACCGCGGGCGCCGTCAACAGCGTGCTGACGGATACACCAGGCGCCCATGTCGTTGTGGTGGACAACAGCGAAAGCCCCGCCGAAGCGGAACTCCTGAAAGCTGTTCTTGATGGCCGGGCGCAGTTGCTGGTCAACAAAAGAAACACCGGTTTTGGCGCTGCCTGCAACCTCGGTTTCGCCGCCACCGACACCGACCTGGTGATGTTGCTGAACCCGGACGCCCGGGCAATGCCAGGCTGCATCCCGATTCTGGCGGCGGCACTCCATGCCCATCCGGAGCTGGGCGCAGTCAGTCCCACGCAGTGGTGGGAGCCATCAGGCCGCTGGCTGTTGCCACCCGCTTGGTTGCCCACGGGCATCGGAATGTGGAGCGTCGAGCAGGCCTGGCGCCTGCCTCGGTGGGCGAGACGCTTGTCGCACGCCTACCGCCGTCTTGCGCTGCAGGCATGGACGGCCCAAGACGAAGTGGTACGACAACGGGCTCTTTCGGGCGGCGCCATGATGGTGCGTCGATCATCAGCGTTGGCGGCAGGCGGTCTGTTCGACCCCGCGTATTTCATGTATTACGAGGATTCCGACTTGTGCCTGCGCCTTCGACGAGCGGGTATGGCATTGGCGCTGGTGCCTCGTGCAACCGCATTGCATGAATGGAGTCACTCAGCAGCCAAGATCGGAATGATGGAGGCATCCAAAGAAATCTACTTGAAGCAGCACTTTGAGGGAAAGGGTGCCTGGGCAGAACGGTTGTCTCGTTGCACCGCGCAGCCGGCGCGCCGACAACCGTTGCAATACGAAGCCTTGTCTCATCTGCCCGAGGCCATTGCGGTGCCCTCCGAATGGTACGCCGGCTGGTTGCTGGAGGTCAGTCCATCACCGTTGCTGGTACCTGCGATCGGACAGCTGGGTCAAGGGCCATCAGTGGCGCTGCCTGCGCCACTGATGGCGCGCCTGGGTGCAGGCCCTCTGTACCTGCGGCTGGGCCCCGCATTTGCGGACGCCCCGGATGCTCGGCTTTACGTCAGCGAAAACTCCGCAGCAGGCGGCTGAGCCAGCGCAGGGGCGCGGTGATGCGCCAAGCTCGCGAGTTCAACGTCATTTCGAGTCGCTGCCGTGCTTCGTCGCGGTCACGCTGAGCCTCAGCCAACTGGCTGCAGAGCCGCTGCTGGTATAGACCCGCTTCGTCGAGTTGGCGCCTGATGGCTTCCGCACGGCTTGTCGCCAGATCGAATGCCGTCTCTGCTCGCTGGGCTTCTGCGGTCCTCCGTTGAAGTTCCTCGGTGCGTTTCCCAAGGGCACTTTGCAGGACAGAATTGTCTTCTTCAGCTGCGATCATTGCCGAATCCATCCGTACTTTCATCATGTGGTGGATCGGGTCGAATCCTGGTTCATCAGCTGAGGCTATCTGGTCGGGTGTGACGAGACTCAATGCTTCGGCAAAACGAACCGATGCAGGTAGGGTGTATGTGCGATAGGTGTTGAGGGCCTGGATATGGCGTGTGTAGTCCTGATGGGCCAACTGGGAAGGAAACAAAAGCATGGCGCTCTGCTTTTCGGACCAGACCTGCGTAATATCAACGAGCAGGTTGGCGCATTGGGGTGCCCCCACTTCATATAGCAGTAAGGTCGGAACGGGTTCACCGGCGCGCAGCAATTCAGCTGCAGCGGACCAAGCCGCTCGAAAAGTGGCAAGGTGGTCCGGATGAATTTCCCACATGGAGGGCGCCAGAATCACGTCAACCTGGTGCTGGCGCACCTTTTCGGCAATGAGGGAACTCAATTCAGCCTGGGCCGCCAGGCTGCGATCCGCCAAGCCTTCAAAAACCGCAGGACCAATGCCCAAGCTTGCCAACGCAGCGTTGGTTTCAGCCTGCCGGGTAAGGTATATCTCGACCCTATCCTCCGCTTCTGCGTATCCTGCGCCGTCGCTGAGGACATATACATGGATATTCACCCCGGCTCGACGATAGAGGGCCAGACATCCACCACAACCAAAGATCTCGTCGTCAGGGTGCGGCGCCAAAACCAGGACGTTCTGAGCGACAGGCAATGACGACGGGCTGTAGGGTAGATACCAGTCCTCCATAGGGGTCACCTATTGCGAAATTTATGCCAGATGCGACGAATAGGGTGATAAAACCTCCTTAGCACGGGTGTACCAAGGACTTTACTTCGTAACCAGGATGTCGGGATACCTGACACATAGAGTTCGCGCGAAAGCGCCTGCGCAATAGCAAGGATTTCGGGTGGGCTGAGTTCGATGCGAAGTTTTGCATGCTGGGCTTGCGCCTTCGCATAGTACTCATCCAGTTGTTGCTGGCGCTGAACAGCGTGCTCTGCCACAGAAGGCACTCGGTAGAGTGACGTGACTTTGGGCACAAGAAGAAAGTCGTGTCGAAGTGAGTAGCGAACCCAAAGGTTCCAGTCTTCAAGATTTTCGAGTTCGGTGTCGAATCCCCCATATTCCAAGAACAGTTTGCGCTGAAACAAGACGGTCTGGATGGGGAGGTAGTTGTGATGCCACAGTAATGGGCGATTAAATGGCTGCCGGTAAATCAGGCAATGCATGATATCGCGGTAGACCCATGGCTCGTGACTGACGATGTCCGACCGTACCTCATAGGCCAGACTGTAGACAGCTCCAAGCTGGGGTTGCTTGTCCCATGCGGCGACAAGAACTTCAAGGTGATCCGCATAGAATAGATCATCATCGTCCAGAAAACACACCAAGGTACCGGTGGCGGCCTTAAGCGCGGTATTGCCTGCCACGCAACGCCCCGCTTTATCACAGGGAAGATAGATCAAGTTTGGAAACCGCTTTGTGGCGCGCAATGCGTCAACCAACGGCTGCGCGGTAGCGCCACCATCCTCGACGATTACGAGTTCGATATTTTGATAGGTTTGTGCAACGACTGAAGAAACAGCCTCTCGCAGTTTGCCCGAACGGCCAGGCATGGTGCGCACCAATACGCTGACGAGAGGTTGCTGTGAGAGCGGGCGATCGGAATAGCGATAAAAGGCCCCTTCCCGCGACATCGCGTAATCCCACATCCGGAACGGGAAAGACCGTTGGCTCCGGTGTCTGGTGGTCAAGAACTGCGGGGCCAGCCAGAAAAGCCGGAGAAGATTCGACAGCAAGCCGCGACGCTGGCCTTTGAATTGAATCGGCATGAAAAAGAGGCCCAGGTACATTGCAAAGCCCTGAAAAACTTCATCCGATCTGCCATAGCGACAACGTAGAAGTACGTTTGCCAATGTGCTGCCAAGAAATTGTTGCGGTTTTACTTCCGCTGCTTCCTCATACGTATGGTGCCAGACAGTGGCCTGCGGTACGTACCGCAGGCGATGGCCATGGTCACGCAAGCGATAAGACAATTCGACGTCTTCTCCATACAGGAAGAGCCGGGGCTCATAACCGCCCACGGCTCTGACAGCGGACGCTCGCAACAGTACACAAGCACTGGAGCACCATTCCGTGTCGCCGGTGACGGGGTGGTAGTCTTTTGGGTGTTCAAAAGGCTTTTGCCTGCATTCCCAAGCGGCAACCTCGGCCGCATCCGCAACAGCTGTGTCCAACAAAGTCGTCAGCGTGTTAGCCTCAAATTCCAGATCAACATTGGTTACCAGGAAATACTCGCTGCCCACTT
>NZ_JAKJEW010000070.1:0-2806 GCF_022705245.1 Candidatus Skiveiella danica
TCACCATCGAGTGAGTGATGATCGGCGTCCAGGTCATCCGGCGCCCAGCCGGTGACGAGGAGATCGAGCGGGCGCTGACGCAGCTGGACCAACGTGCCTGCATCTACTTCGGATGCGATGCCGGCGTCGCGAGGAGTTTGCCTTGGACTGGCATCTCGTCCTATCCTGGTTCCTTGACCCGGTCCATGAAAGCGATGGACCTGCTGTGTCAATAAAGATAGGTTGTTATATTCATCTTTCCTTTTGAGGGCATTGGATGGACATCGCCGAAGGCACTGCTCGTTGAATGGGTCATCGGATGCCCGGGCTGTGTGATGCAGATTGTCACGCCAGATTGAGTGCCCATTGCACCGTTTGGATGCTGCCGCTGTCGTGCAAGAGGGTCGAGCCCATAGCAGCCTAGCTTGATCCACTGCACGCCAGCCCCGGGCACAAGACGCTGCATCACTCTGTTGCCAAGGCCATGAATAAAGCGACGGGCAACTGTTTGATACTGAGCCTCAGTAGGTGGTGGCATTGACGGCCTTTTGTGCTGGCGGCTGTTGAATCATCGCCGGCGCTGCCTTTCCCAAGAAGGGCACGCATTCGGTCGTTGTGACGCATCAGCACTGTGACGTCTTGGGCAAACAGGACAACAGCCAGGTGCCCGTCAACGTCTCGCCAGCCTGAGAAGAAGATAGCCCGACAATGCAAGCACGAAACGGTCGGCTACCAACTTATCCACGACATGCTGCGCCCGGAGTTCCCCGACGTGAACCACAAGCGCGTGTACTGCCTGTTCACCCAGGCCAAGCTGGCCGAGCGCCGGCGCAAGAAGGTCAAGCGAACAGCGTCGGAACGTGTGCCGCTACGGCTGCCTCATAGAGTCAACGAGGTATGGAGCATGAATTTTGTGATCGACAGCCTCGCACGTGGACGATGCCTGAAGTACCTCACCGTGGCAGATGACTTCAGCCACGAGAGCGTCGACATCGCGGTGGACTTTGGTATTTCCGGTGAATACGTGACCCGGGTACCGTATCGGGCGGCGTTGTTTCGTGGCTACCCGCAGGCTGTGCGCACCGGCAACGGCCCGGAGTTCACCGGCCGGGCCTTCATGGCATGGGCGCACAGTCAGTGCATCCTGCACATCTTGATCGAGCCAAGGCGGTCCATGCAAAACGCCTACATTGAGAGCTTCAACGGCAAGTTCAGGGACAAGTTTCTGAACAAGCACTGGTTTGAAACGCTGCGCCATGCCAGAAGCGTCACCGAGACCTAGCGACAGGAGTACAACCAGGTCAAGCCCCACGGTAGTTGGGGAAGAATCCCGCCTGCCAGGTTCACCGAGCTACATCTCTCGACTCAACGAAAAAACGACTACTCTTGAACCCGGACTTCTGCTGTTGCTTGGTACGGTGGCAGGTAATCACCACCATCGGACTTTGAGCATCGCACCGTATGGCTCCCTGCTGGCGCAACGTTTGAAGTCTGGCCAGGAGAGTCGCAACAAAAAGTACTTCGTCCAGCGCCAAATGCCTAGCATTCCCAATGTTCACATCCCTCGGGGCAGCCCAACCCAGCACGCGCAGGGTCACGCGTCAAACCCGATCACGACCTTGCGCTTCCATCCGGGCATCGCCCTCGCAATCGCCCTCGGACACTGCACGTAATGCGACTCGGAGCAAACCTGCGTCTTCGTTGGTGACGCAACAAGATTAGGAGTTCATCCCTAACCAAATAGCGATTGGCAGGCTACATTTCTAGCGTCTTTTGGATGGTAGAAATCTTTTCGATGGTTGGTATTCTTTCTGCTGGAGGCCTTGATGGTCAAGAAACTGCAAAAAACAAGCGCTGCGAAGAAATCCCCTGCTCAACTTCCGGGCGCGGTCAAAGATTCGGCGCAACAGATCTGGCTGGCCGGATTGGCCGCCTTCACCAAAGCCCAGAATGAGGGCGGCAAGGTGTTCGAGACCTTGGCCAAGGAAGGCCTGTCGATCCAGCGCAAGACCCAAGCTGCAGCTGAAGAAAAGATCACCGAGGCGACCAGCAAGATGGCCAACATGGCGACCGGCATCACGTCCAAAGCCACTGGCCAATGGGACAAGTTGGAGAACATCTTCGAGGAACGCGTGGCCAAGGCCCTCAACAAACTGGGCGTGCCCTCCTCCAAGGACGTGGACGCATTGATTGCCCGCATCGACGAGCTCAACAAGAGCGTGCAACAGCTGTCGGCCAAGGCGGCCGCTTCCGCCAAGGCAAGCGCTCCCAAGACGGTTGCGGCAAAGCCGGTGGGCAAGCGTGCACCGAAGCCGGTCAAGAACGCCGCCAAACCCGCGACCAAGCGCGCAGTGACCCGAAAGGCAGCTGCCCCGGCCAAGACCGAAGCGGCTGGGACATAAGGTGCAAAGAATGATCCCGGTTGGCCTTCGGGCGGCATGACAGCGAGAAAAGGGGCGACGGGTTCGCCCCTTTTGTTTTCCTGACCTGCTGCAGCGCAGCAAATATTCCGGCCTTGCCCATCTACACTGACTGACATGAGCACGAAAAAACCGCGTTCCCTTCGCCTTGTCACCCCACCCGCGAACGAACGCGCGTTGCCTCCATCGCGCGCCGCAGCACCGCAGCCCAAGCGAGGCGCCCACAAACCTCGGGTCGCCTTGGCACTGGCAGGTGGCGGGCCGTTGGGTGCCATCTATGAAATCGGCGCCCTCTGCGCGCTGGATGAATCCCTTGAAGGCATTGATCTGACCCAACTGGACCATTACGTGGGGGTGTCAGCTGGTGGTTTTCTGGCCGCTGCCCTTGCCAACGGCATGACGCCGCG
>NZ_JAKJEW010000071.1:0-2744 GCF_022705245.1 Candidatus Skiveiella danica
CCGTGGTGACGGCGGTGTTCAACCGCGCCGGCACGGTGGCCGAGGCGCTGGCCTCGGTGCAGGGGCAGACCTGGCCGCAGGTGGAGCATGTCGTGATCGACGGCGCCTCCACCGATGGCACGCTACCCATCCTGCAGGCGCATCAGGCGCAGCTGGCCGCGCTGGTGTCAGAGCCCGACCAGGGCATCTACGACGCGCTGAACAAGGGCATCCGCCGGGCCAGCGGCGACGTGGTGGGCTTTTTGCACGCCGACGACCTGTTCGAGTCGCCCGATTCGCTGGCGCGCGTGGCTGCGGCCTTTGCCAACCCGGCCGTGGACGCCGTCTATGGCGACCTGGTCTATGTGCGCCAGCAGGACCCGACCCAGGTGGTGCGCTACTGGCGCGCCGGGCCATTTGTGCCGGGCTGCCTGGCGCGCGGCTGGATGCCGCCGCACCCCACTTTTTATGTGCGCCGCGCGGTGTACGAGCGCCTGGGCCTGTTCGACACGCGCTTTCGCATCGCGGCCGATTACGAATGCATCCTGCGCTTCCTGGGGCGCGGCGGCCTGCGGCCGGTCTATCTGCCCCAGGTGCTGGTGCGCATGCGCCTGGGCGGCGTCAGCAACCAGTCGCTGGGCAGCATGGTGCGAAAGTCGCGCGAAGATCTGGTGGCGATGCAGCTCAACGGCGTGGGCGGCATGCAGGTATTGCTGCGCAAGAACCTGACCAAGCTGCCGCAGTTTGTCACCCGCGCCCCGGCCAAGATATAGACCCGAAACGGCCTGAAGACAGGCCCTGTCGGATAATGGACTTCAAGGAAAGCTCAATAGATGCACAAGATGTGGAAGAACCTGGTCTGGCTGGCGATGGCCGCGCAGCCCTGGGGGGCGATGGCCCAGCAGCCGGTGCCCGCGCCCGCGCCGGTTGTCGCGCCGGTGCCGGTGCAGCCCCCGGCGCGCGTGGACACCGTGCGCCAGCCCGCGGCCAACGATCCGGCTGCCAACCAGTTGCCGCGCGACCCGGCCGCCGCCAAAGCGGCGGCGCTGGCCGGGCAGGCGCAGCCGATGAACGCGCTGGCCGGCTTTGGCGCCGACTACCGCATCGGCCCCAACGACCTGCTCGACATCGAGGTCTATGGCGTGACCGACCTCAAGCGCACGGTGCGCGTCAATTCCACCGGCATGGTGTCGCTGCCGCTGATCGGCAGCATGGCGCTGGCCGGCATGACGGCCCAGCAGGCCGAGGCCGCCATCGCCGCGCGCTACGGCGAGAAATACCTGCAGGACCCTCAGATTTCGGTGTTCATCAAGGAATTCACCACCCAGCGCGTGACCATCGAAGGCGCGGTGGCCAAGCCCGGCATCTATCCGCTGACCGGGCAGATCACCCTGCTGCGCGCGATGGCGCTGGCCGGCGGGCGCGGCGATCTGGCCAACCTGGACAACGTGATGATCTACCGCACCGGCCCCGACGGCAAGCTGAGCAGTTCGATGTACGACCTCGACCTGGTGCGCAGCGGCGACATCCCCGACCCGGTGGTGTTGCCCGAGGATGTGATCGTGGTGCAGCGCAAGCCGGTGCGTGTGCTGCTGCGCGATTCCGCGGTGAGCGATTTCATCAACCTGCTGAATCCGTTCAACTACCTGAAGTAACCCCGCCCGAGCGAAGTCGCCCGAGCGCCGTCAGTCTGCAGGGCGCCGCCGGGTGCCCTGCAAGCCCTGCCTGTACCGATTGCCCGAATGAAATTCCTCCATGAGCGCCACGCCTGATTCTTTTCTGCCCACCCAGCCGCCGCAGCGCACCACGGCTTTGTCGCTGCGCGAGGCCGCCATGCTGCAGACGGGGGTGCTGCGCGACACCGCCACCGACACGGCCGATGATTCGCTGGACATCAAGGCGCTGCTGCGCATCCTGAACAAGTACAAGTGGTTGCTGCTGGCCTTTGCGCTGCTGGGGCTGGCCGCCTCGGTGGTGAAGACGCTGACCAGCACGCCGCTGTACCAGGCTTCCTCCACGGTGCAGATCGAGCGTCCGCCCGGGCGCATCGTGTCGTTCAACAGGGATGTCGACTCCTCGCAGGACTACGACGACTACCTGGCCCTGCCCACACAGATCGAGCTGCTGCGCAGCCGCGCGCTGGCCGAGCGCGTGATCGACGAGCTCAACCTCGACCGCTCGCGCAGCCAGGCGCCGGCGCCCGGTGTGCTGGGCGGGGCCTCCAGCCCGGCCTCGGCTGCGGGTGGGTTGGCCGCCGGGCCTCGCCCGCCCGCCAGCAGTGCCGATCGCGATGCGCCGTGGTGGTTCTTCCTGGGCGACCTGAAGGACCGCACGGTGGCCGGCTATGAGAACCTGGGAAAACCTTCGGTGTCCGACCAGCAGGTGCTGGGGCGCGAGGCGGTGGTGGGCAGCTTCATGGGCGCAGTGAAGATCGAGCCGGTGCGCGGCTCGCGCCTGGTGCGCATCAACGTGGTGAGCCCCGAACCGGCCAAGGCGGCGCGCGTGGCCAATGCAATGGCCCAGAACTTCATGTCCATGAGCATGGAGCGCAAGATGGAGTCGTCCATCTACGCGCGCAACTTCCTGCAGGACCAGATCAAGGTCAGCAAGGCGCGGCTGGAAGAGTCGGAGCGCACGCTCAACACCTACGCCAAGGCCAACTCCATCCTCACGCTGGACGAGAAGACGAGCGTGATCAACCAGACCTTCACCGATTACTCCGCGGCGCTGTCAAAGGCCGAGCAGGAGCGCGTGAAGGCCGAGTC
>NZ_JAKJEW010000072.1:0-2631 GCF_022705245.1 Candidatus Skiveiella danica
GTATCGGCAACCTGCACCCGCGCACCGCAGCGCGCGCACCAGCGCGCCATGGCCAGGCCCGAGGCCCCGAGTCCGAGAATGAGGACGTCCTGATCGCGAAGCAGGTTCATGGCCTATCTCAGCTTCAGGGTCGACAGACCCACCAGGCACAGCAGCATGGTGATGATCCAGAAACGCACGACGACCTGCGTTTCCTTCCAGCCGCTTTTCTCGAAATGATGGTGCAAAGGCGCCATCTTCAGGATGCGGCGCCCGGCGCCATACCTGCGTTTGGTGTACTTGAAGTAGGACACCTGCAGCATGACCGACAGGGCCTCGACCACAAAAATGCCGCCCATGATCGCCAGTACGATTTCCTGGCGCACGATCACTGCCACCGTACCCAGGGCAGCACCCAGTGCCAGCGCGCCGACATCGCCCATGAAGACCTGCGCCGGATGCGTGTTGAACCACAGGAAGGCCAGGCCGGCGCCCGCCATCGAGGCGCAGAAGATCATGAGCTCGCCGGCCCCTGCAATGTGCGGAAGGAAAAGATAGCGCGAGAAAACTGCGCTGCCGGTCACATAGGCGAAGAGACCCAGCACGGAGCCGACCATGACCACCGGCATGATCGCCAGGCCGTCCAGACCGTCCGTAAGGTTCACGGCATTGCTGGAGCCCACGATGACGAGATAGGTCAGCACGACAAAGCCCAACACCCCCAAGGGGTAACTGATTTCCTTGAAGAACGGCACCATCAAACCGGCCTTGGGCGGCAGGTTGACGTCAAAGCCGGACCGCACCCAGTTGAAAAACAGCTCCAGCACGCGCATGTTGGAGTTCTCGGAAATGCTGAAGACCAGGTACAGCGCTGCCAGCAAACCGATCACCGACTGCCAGAAGTATTTCTCGCGCGAGCGCATGCCCTCCGGATCCTTGTTCACGACCTTGCGCCAGTCGTCCACCCAGCCGATGGCGCCAAAACCGAGCGTCACCAGCAGGACGATCCAGACGAACCGGTTGGTCAGGTCGGTCCATAGCAGCGTCGCGATGGCGATCGCCAGCAGAACCAGGACACCGCCCATCGTCGGCGTTCCGCTCTTGCTGAGATGGGTTTCCATGGCATAGCCGCGGATCGGCTGTCCGATCTTGAGCGCCGTCAAACGGCGAATCACCGGTGGCCCGGCGATCAGTCCGATCAACAGTGCCGTCAGCGCCGCCATCACCGCACGGAAAGTCAGGTACTGGAAGACCCGGAAGAATCCGAATTCGGGCGAAAGCGTCTGCAGCCACTGGGCCAGGCTAGGCAGCATGGACGGCCCCCCCTTGTTGTTCCTGCGCGAACTGAATGATGGCTTCC
The DNA here is from genome assembly GCF_022705245.1 of Candidatus Skiveiella danica. Classification (NCBI taxonomy): domain Bacteria; kingdom Pseudomonadati; phylum Pseudomonadota; class Betaproteobacteria; order Burkholderiales; family Comamonadaceae; genus Candidatus Skiveiella; species Candidatus Skiveiella danica. The sequence continues at coordinate 1,340 of NZ_JAKJEW010000072.1, forward strand.
ACCACCCGTTCCATCTTCATGAAACGGGATCCCTTGACGAGAATGCTGGAAACGCCGGGGGCGGCGCCGCGAACAGCGGCCAGCACCGCTGGCATGTCTTCGAAATGACGTGCGCCTGCGCATTGCCGCGCGGCGTGAACCGATTGATTGCCCAGAGTGAACACCTGTTCCAGGCCGCGATCGCGCGCCAGCGCACCCATCTCGGCATGAAATGAGGGGCCCTGGTCGCCCATCTCGCCCATGTCACCCAGCACGAGCAGCCTCGGCGCCGGCAACTCGGCGAGAACCTCTATCGCAGCGCGAACCGAATCCGGGTTGGCGTTGTAGGTGTCGTCGACCACCGTGACGCGGCGACCGGCCAGCGCGACGCTGAAGGCCCTGGATCGCCCCTTGACAGCCTCAAAAGCCTGGAGGCCTGTGCGGATCGCGTCCAGAGACACCCCCGCGGCGAGTGCGCAGCTCGCAGCCGCCAAGGCGTTGCGAACGTTGTGCCGCCCCGCGATACCCAGTCGGAAATTCAGACTGCCCTCCGGCGTGCGGGCCGTCACGCTCCAGGCGCCGTCCTGCCAGTCCCCATGCCCTCGCACGTCGCCCAGCCCCTCCTCGGCTGCATCGGAGAACGTCAGGCGCCTGCGCTGACCGCAAAGCTCGGACCACAGCGGGGCAAAAGAATCATCGGCCGGAAAAACGGCAACGCCTTGCGCGCCAAGGGATTCGATGACGCTGCCGTTTTCGCGGGCGACGGCCTCGACGGTCGCCATGTACTCCAGGTGCTCGCGCTGGGCGTTGTTGACCAGGGCAACGGTGGGCGCCGTCATGCCCGCCAGCAGGGCAATTTCGCCCGGGTGGTTCATGCCCATCTCGACAACCGCGGCCTCATGCGCGGCGCGCAGGCGCAGCAGAGTCAGTGGCACCCCGATGTCGTTGTTGAAATTGCCCTGGGTGGCCAGCGCACCCTCGCCCTTCCAGGCTCGCAGGATCGCTGCGATCATCTGTGTCACCGTGGTCTTGCCATTGCTGCCCGTCACCGCGATCAATGGCAGGCTGAATTGCTTGCGCCACCCGGATGCCAAAGCGCCCAGCGCAGCCTTGGCGTCGGGAACGATCATGCCGGGCAGGCCAGCCTCGGCAAGCAATTCCTGCGAAGCGGGCTCGCAGAGGGCCGCAACTGCGCCCTGGCTCGCGGCCTGGGCCAGGAACTGCCCCCCGTCGAACCGTTCACCGCGCAGCGCGACAAAGAGGTCACCCGGCTCCAGCGTGCGGGTATCGGTATGGACACGTGATATGGCAAC
>NZ_JAKJEW010000073.1:0-2557 GCF_022705245.1 Candidatus Skiveiella danica
CGTGGAGGAAGTTGATCAGCGCGTAGCCCTGTTTGGCCTTGGTCGCCTCGTCGGGGAACTGCGAGGTGTGGAACATCATCATCTCACGGAGCATGCCACGCATGCGCCAGCCAGGGAGCGTGTTATAGCTGATGTAAGCCACGCCCTGCGGATTCAAACAATCATGCGCGATCTTGAGGATCTTGTCCTGGACCTCCTTCTTGACCCAGGTGAACAAGCCATGGGCGATGACGTAGTCGAAGGTGCCGAGTTCGGCGGGATTGAGATCGAGGATGTTCGCCTGCCGCAGTTCGACATTCTTGAGCCCCGCACCCTCAATCATCTTCTTGCCAGCATCGATTTGCCGCTGGGAGAGATCGATCCCAACAAACTGGCTCTCCGGCAACGCCTGAGCCATGGGAACCAAGTTGCCGCCATGCGCGCAGCCCAGCTCCAGAACCCGGCATTTCTCGACAGGAGCCGGCGTCATGCCAAACAGGCGGGCAGTCACGGAAGTCTTGGCCGGGTGTGTCTGCGGGAAAGACTTGATCGGATAAGGGACGGTATCGTAACGAGTTTGGGTAATTTCAGTGCTCATGGATTTTCGAAAAACAAGGACTTAGATTTGAGGGGAAGAACCAAATCTGAAACCCCACTTTTCGAAGTAAAGCTAATACTTAGTGAGTATTCCGAGTCTTCCCTGAAAGTGTGCGGCCACACCAGGCGCTGGTTCGCATAAAACACCCCGAGAAACACGTGCAAATCCAGCCGTTCAGCCCACTCAAGACTTGCACCCCCTTGGCTCACGACTAAGCTCTGAATCGATCAACCATGCCCGTCCGTAAACAACGTGCCCGTATTGCCAAAAGCCGCGCCTCCAAAATGTGGATGGAGTCTCTGGAGCAGCGGCAGCTTTGGGCGCCTATTGGCGGAGAGTTCGCGCCGCTGGCGGTCAGTGACGGTTTGGTGATCGCCCATCGGACAAACGAGGCCACCAGTTCGTCTGCAGTTTGGATTGCGGATCAACCGCGCAATCTGCCCGCTCGCCGCGACGACGACAGTGCTGGGACCACCGATGGCGTCGTTGTGATGGCCCTTTGACTCGTCAATTGACGATAGTTTTCGGACTCACGCTCTAGTGCGGTAGTTGCAGTCCGGAAACGGCCCTATTCCTCGACGAGGAATTCGTGAAGCTCGCGGCTCCTCGCCACGAGCCATTGGACGTGGACTTCCGGGGTGTCGGTCATATCAGCAGGCGCCCACAGCCGCCAATAGGTTTTCCGGCTGAAATCCAGCTCTCGCCAAATATGCGGGAGATTATCGCGTAGCCGCATCACGACACCAAGCGGACATCCCCGGCCACTCGCATCAACAACGGGGAACCAACCGTTCGACCCGAGGCCGTAACCGAACCAAAAGGGAGGATCCTGCCAGTAGTAACCGAGCCATGCATGTGTGCCGATGCCGATTTCGGCATGCCATTGGATGTGCCCGGTGGGGCGGCCAACCGTAACGCGAAGTTGTTCACGCACGGTTTCAAGAGTACGAACCCATTCCTTTTCGCGCTCCAAAAACGCACGCAACAACTCGGTATTGTTCACTGGTGCCAGAGAACAGCGATCATCCGTTGGCTCAAGGGAATTGAGGACGGAGCATGCGCGCCTGCACCTCTCCCAATCGGGGTGTTCGCGAGCAGATCGACCCTGCCGCTATTGGCGACCGCGAGCACCCGTATTGCGGGAGCGACCGCGAGCAACGCCGACCGACTACCCCTGATTTCTAAACGCGAATGGAAGCCGCGCCGCTGGCGGCTCAACTCGTAGGAGGGGCTGCGTTAGACCCTACCACGGTTTTGCCCACGCTAGCAGAGCTAGCTTGGCTTCTGTCGTACTCATGGATGGCTCCGGCCTGTCGACGGCTGTCCCCGGCCTGTCCCCGGATACAAGGATGGATTCCACAGGAGCCGGTGACCAGGCGCCGACAATGTCGCCGGTTTGTCGCTGCCCGCTGCACCTAAGCGTGTAGCGCTTAGGAATATTGCGTCTTTGTTATTCTTCGTACTTGCCGAGCGAAGCGAGGCAATGCAGTGTTCCGACTCGTGTTCACCTGCCACCCCATCCGTAACGGGGAATCCTACCTCTCGCAGCATCTCACGGCGAACGATTACTACGCCGAAGGAGAGCATGTTGTCGGTGTGTGGATGGGGCAGGGTGCCGAGCTTCTTGGGTTGTCGGGTCAGGAAATCGGACCGAAGGATGCAGCGTTTGAAGCGTTGCGCACAAACCGGCATCCGACGACCGGTGAGCGACTGACGGAGCGAACCGGGCGCGAGCGGATCGCGTTCTACGATTTCCAATGCTCGGCCCCGAAATCCGTCTCGATCATGGCGGCGACGTCCGCCTGGTCGAAGCGCACAAGGAGGCGGTCGGCGTAGCGTTCAAGGAACTTGAACGCTACGCCGGCCGCGAAGACAACGCCGGGGGTGAGGATCGCAACCGTCCGCTCGTCAACACCGGCAACGTCTGCGCGGCCGCCTTCACGCATGACGCTTCCCGTGAGCTTGACGCCCAACTGCACA
>NZ_JAKJEW010000074.1:0-2403 GCF_022705245.1 Candidatus Skiveiella danica
GGCGTGAAGGGCTCGATGCGGGGCATGGCCTGGGGCAGCCAGCCTGGGCCAAAGGCTTCTTCGATGGCGCCCTCAAGGACTGGCAACAGGGCTATCTGGGTCATCCGCGAGTGCTCCACCCGGTCGATGCGCAGCTTTTTCCAGGTCAAGACCGCCAGGTCGTGCACCATGGCTTTTTCTGCCATGCCCACGGGCTCGAAGTCACGCATCAGTTCGGCTTCAAGGGCTTCAAACTGCGCGGCATCTTCACCCGGCAGCACCACTTGCACGGCGTAGGCGCCGTTCTTCATGGCGTTGTTGACCGTGGCGGCGCGGCCACCGGCCGTCTGGGGGCCGCCGGACCGGGCCTTGTTGGGGATGGGCATGGTGGCTCCTTCAATCCTAAATGTGCCGCCTGCGCCGGGCCACGGCGCTGGCAGCGGCTTCGGCCAGCCTGCGGTGAAATGGGGCGAGCACCGTGCCCTGGTCATGGATAACCCGGTCGATGTCCTCCATCGTCTGCTGCATCTGGCGCTGGTACCAGTTGGAGTCCACATGGGTGGCGTTTTCAAACGTCAATGTCAACATGCCTCGCGCGGCGTCAACACTGCCCATCCGGCCCCCGCGGGGGCCATTGCTCAATTGCCAAAGCGCGGCTTCGCCGCTGAACGGGATGACGTAAGAAAGCTTGTAAGCGTGCACCAACTCCTCACGCCTGACCGGCCTGCCGTAGTCGTCGCCGTCCACCCTCATCCTGATCTTCGTCTCGACTTGCCGGGTCTGCATCTGGTCCCTATCAAGCACCAGAGGCGCGACGGAAAGCTGGTCAACCACTTGTTTGACCACGGCCTCGTCACCTGCGGCCAGAAACTCCTGCTGGTGGATGCCCTCCACCACGCCGGCCACAGCGCGCTGCCTTGCGTCGAGATAGGAAGAGAGGCTGTCACCGTCGAAAAGGCAGATTTGTACTTGTTCGTCCACGGGCTCCCCTTGAGTTTGTTGATTCGCAATCTGGCTGCGAACGTGCAGTATGCGTCTCCTGAATCCGGGTGACCGCGATTTCTACCAATACATAAGTGCTCACAAGTGCTGACCGGTGCCCGCAATAATCAATTGGAGTCTGACCCCAATTACACCTTCGATCAATACGCCGCATCGTGGTCGCCCACGTTCACCGGGACGATTCTTTCATCCTGAATCAGCAGTTCAAGTGTGATCCGGTAGCTCAGATTGATCGAAACGGAATGCACCCCGGCCAGCCGCCCACTCAGGGCATGCAAGCGCAGCGACGGATGAAATGGATTGGCCTCCAGAAGCTGGAGCGTTTTCAGGTATTGCTGGCGCAAATCGGGGTGCCGCTTCAGCCAGCGCACGGCGCGCCGGTCATAGGCATCGGTAAATACCAGCGTCCAGCTCATGCCAGCTTGTCAAGCCGCGCCACATGCGCTTGCGCGGACTCCTGCACAAAGCGCCCCGCAGCCAGATCGGCGCGCGTCTGCGCCAGCGCGGCGTCCAGCTCGCATTCACGCAGATGGTGGTAGTGCGCCAACTCCATCACTACAAACCTGTCTTTGCCGCGCACCGAAACAATCGCCTCGGCATGGTCCGCCAGTACGGCCTCTATGGCAGCCACCCCTTTAATTTTCAACTCGTTCGCGCTGATGTGCGTCATTCCGGCTCCTTTAGACAATGTTATCAATCACACTGTTCATCATACGGTAAAAGCTTGAACTGCCATTTTCGCCACACGATTTCCTCACCACCCAAACCGGTACCGCACCACGTAATACCCCAGCTTCAGCACCTCGTTGCCCACGAAATCCGACGCACCCGGGTTGCGCCACCAGCGCCAGCCGGGCCACCAGGGCGGGGCGGTGGCGACCAGGGTGTAGTCGATGCCGGTGCCGCGCAAAACCGAGCCCCAGGTGTAGCGCAGGCGCAGCATGTGGGGCGGGTCGCTCACCACCATCACGGTGCGCAAGCCTTCGGCCTGCATGCGCTCGCGCACGGCCAGTGCCTCACCCCAGCTGCCAGAGCTTCCAGGCGCTGGCATCGAATCCACAATCTCCACGCCCGGCACCCTGGCCTCGGCATCGGCAATCTGTGCGGCGCTGGGGTACACCAGGATCAGCCGCTGGCTGTACCCCGCCATCACCAAGTCGCGCCCGCGCGCATACCGGCCGCCCATGCCCTCGTCACCGCCCAGCACCACCACCGCATCCACATGGCGCGCGTCCCCGGCCGGCGCAGACAACAGGGCCCCCGAGGTGAAAAACCCCAGCAGCGCCAGTTCCGGCAAGCACAGAAACGCCACCAAAAGCGCCACTGCGACCTTGGCGCGGCGACTCATGGCCGCCGGATTGCCGCGCTGCGCCTGCGATGACACATCAACATCCATAGCAAACAATGACCATTCCACACTGG
>NZ_JAKJEW010000075.1:0-2386 GCF_022705245.1 Candidatus Skiveiella danica
CGGATGACCAGCGGAAAGCCGTCAATCCGATCGCCCGCAACGAACGTATCGGCCAATATGGCCGCCGCAAATCACGGGAATGCAATCAAGTTTCGGAAGGGGCTGGCATGCTGGGGCCGGCGCGACTATTGGCCTGCGTGCTGTGAATCGTCGACCTCTGATCCCCGGCCTGCCTACCCCGCCCCGCATGCTCCGGGCCGATTGGCGAATCGACCCGTCATGAAGGAACCGACATTCCCCAAGTGGCCTGCCGCTTGACTTCAAGATCGCCTGATTTTGCTCGCTGGGCAAGCGTTTTTCGCCCCGAGCGGTGTCTGTCGTCGCGCAAACGGCCGAAGTCGGGTGGATCAAGCCTCGAACCCGCAGCATTCTGGCCCGGCAGAGCCGCTTTTCCGCGCGGCAGACGGACCTGTCCTGCCGCTTTCGTTCAGCTTGGGCATGGATCGTGGTCATGCGCATGACGGAGGCGTTCGAAGACGGCGGATGGCGGCAAGGACGGCCCGCACCATCGGGCCGGTGACGGCGACCTCGGCCAACTGGAAGGTAATGGCGCGGGCGTGGCGGACGACGCGGGCGCCGATCTTGATCAGCTTGAGTTGCAGGCTGGTCAACGACCAGTCCGCCATGGCCTCGGGCAGTTCGATGCAGCGCAGGAAGGTTGCCAGGTTGTAGGCCAGCGCGTGCAGTTGCAGCCGCACCTCGTTGTGCCGGAACTTCCGGCATGACAGCCGCGTCCAGCGAAAGGCATATTTGCCTTCCTTGATGTGCTGCTCTGCGGTGCCGCGCTGGTTGTAGAACCTCACCACCCAGTCTGGCTCCATCGGCAGGTTGGTGACGATGAAGCCGACTTTGGGGAACAGCTCGCCCGGATGCCATTCGATCTTGGCGATGACGCGGCGCGGCTTGTCCCAGGACGCCGCCTGATACTCGAAGTCCTCGAAGAACCGTTTGACCTTGGTCAGCGAAGGCCGTCCCACGGGCCGTGTCAGCCGATGCGCGATCTTCTCGCGCAAGACGGCGTTGGCGGGCAGACGGATGGCGTAGAAGAACCTGGCTTCTTCCAGCCGCATATAGATCGCGGGGATCGCGTAGGCAGCGTCGGCCCGGAAGAAGCGTCCACCAAGGTCGCGGCCAGCATATCGGGCAATGACGGGATCAAGGACATCCCGCCAGCCATCGGCGCTGTGGACATTGCCGTTACGCAGGGCGCAGCGCTCCAGCATGCCAAACTGGTTGAACAAGAAGATGGGGTGATAGCAGGTGCAGTCGAAATGCCCGTTCCAGGCAGCACCTTCCTGATCGCCGTGGGTGGGGCTGACCGAGCTGTCCATGTCCAGCACGATGTATTTCAACCCGTTGCGGTCATGAAACCGGTCGATCCATTGGCCGTTCAGATCGGCCAGCGCCGCCCGGTTCGCGGCCAGAGCCAGCGTCTCGGTCTCGAACCGTCCCATCTGCGATGCCGAAGCAGCTTGCGCCTCGACGGCCCTGCCGCCAACGACCTGACGCATCACGGGATCGAGGGCCAAGCGGTCGGCATCGTTCACATCCTCGTATCCGGCCAGTCGTCCGAACACCGATTGCCGGAACAATCCGTCAAGCCGATGGAGCGTGTTCTTCCCGGTGCGGCTGTCTCGCAGCGCCTCCGACGCCAGATTGGACAGGCCGAGCACGTCATCAAGCTCGCGCATCACCAGCAGGCCACCGTCTGAACTGATCTGCGCACCACGGAACTCCAGACGCACACGGCGGTCGAAATCAACCCGATCTCCCCGCGCCAAGCCCGCACCCTCCAGGTGATCCATGAAACGCGCCCCTCGCAGCCGTCAACGCCATGATTTATATGCGAAATATCACGATTACGACAGCGAAATCAGCGACTTACTTGGAGAATGTGGGATCTATGTGCTCGCCGCTTTGGTGGTCGCGGTAGGTGCCGGATGGCTGCTTCACACGCTTGGCTTCGAGCGTTATGTGCGCCGGACGGCGACACAAGAGAGCAGTGGATGTAGTTCATCAGCAAGCCCGTGCAGTGCTACATCGACCGCATCGAGTTGCGGCACCAACAGCTGCGACACCACTCCGAAGACGGCTTCTTGCGGGGCTGATAGGAAGACAACAGTCTCTACGTCTAGCGAATGCTGTGACAGTCAACCCACTGTCACGGTTAAGAAAGAAGGGAAGTACAGTGGTGTGTGGCGGGAAGCTTGGTCGGACTTTATCGATGTGTTGCCTTACCTGCTCATCGGTATTGCGATTGGCAGCGTGATCTATGGTTTCATGCCCACTGACTTATTGGAGCAGTATGCAGGCCCAGATAATCCCTTTGCCATTCCAGTTGCCGCTGTCATCGGCGTGCCGTTGTATATTCGCGCTGAAGCCGTCA